>JABXKY010000345.1 GCA_013619005.1 Candidatus Bathyarchaeota archaeon
GTGCACGTCCTTGTAGCTGTCAGGGCTCTCCTCCTCGACGATCCTGCCACTGGCAGCCTTAACGATGATTCCCTTCTTCTTCAGATCACTGAGTATGTGCCTTGCATCGAACTGGCGCCTCGCGCCCGCCCTGCTCATGACCCTTCCAGCCCCGTGGGCTGTGCTGGCGAAGCTGGCCTCCTCTCCCCTTTCGGTACCCTTGAGCAAGTAACTTGCAGTTCCCATTGTCCCTACGAGTAGCACGGGCTGTCCTATCGCTTTATAGTCCTGCGGCAGGTCGTCCCTCCCAGGCCCAAAGGCTCGGGCGGCGCCCTTCCTGTGAACCACTACCTTGACCCTCTTGCCGTCAACGGTGTGCTCCTCCTTTTTGGCGGTGTTGTGGGTCATGCCGTAGACCAACTCCATACCCATGTCCTCGGCGCTTCGCTTGAAGATGTGCTCAAACGCGATCCTGACCTGGTGCATTATTATGTGCCTGTTGATGAAAGCCCAGTTCACTGCACAGCTCATGGCCTCATAGTAGTCCTGTGCCTCCCTGCTGTTCAGTGGCGCACACGCGAGCTCCCTCGCTGGGAGCCTGATCCTGTACTTCCTTGTGGCCTCCTCCATGATCCTGATGTAATCAGTGGCAACCTGGTGGCCAAAACCCCTGCTTCCGGTATGGACCCAAACGACGACCTGATCAGGGTCAGTGATGCCATATACCTTTGCGGCCTTCGGGTCGAAGATCTTGTCCACCTTGGCTATCTCGAGGAAGTGATTTCCTGCCCCGAGGGTGCCCAGCTGGCTTGATCCCCTCTTGAGGGCTCTGTGGCTCACCTTATCGGGGTTCGCCTCCTCCATGCCTCCGCCCTCCTCGCTGTGGCTAGCGTCCCTGTCCCAGCCGAAACCCTTGTCCACGGCCCATTGGATTCCCTCGCTGATGGCCCTCTCGAGCTCGCTGGTGCTCAGCCTGAGCTTGCTTCCTACGCCGACTCCGCATGGAACAAGCTTGAATATTTCATTGATGAGCTCCGTTTTCTTCTCATCAACTTCCTTGAACGTCAGGTCTGTCCGCATTAGCCTGACGCCGCAGTTGATGTCATAGCCTACCCCACCTGGAGTGATTATACCCTCGTCCATGGTGAAGGCGCCGACGCCTCCTATGGGGAAACCGTATCCCTGGTGGCCGTCGGGTAATGTTACGCTGTACTTTAGTAGTCCCGGGAGCTGCGTGATGTTGACCGCCTGGGTCAATGTGTCGTCCCGCATCATCGCGTCTAAGAGGTGGCGATCCGCGTAGATTCTCGCAGGTACCCGCATGTGCCTATTATATGCCGTGGGCACCTCCCAGATATTATCCGATATTTTATCCAATGGAAATTGCATCGTTCTCATCTTTTTTGGATAAGGTAAACTAATAAGGGTTTATTGGTGTCTACACCAATAATGGACTGGAAGGTTGTCAAGAGCATCCCTTTGACACAGGTGCAGACAAGGATAGGGGTACTCATGGAGAAATACGGCAGCCTCAGCCTGATGCACGAGGAGTTCGCCAAGGGCAGGATGCCTCCAGGAGTCTTTGATGAGTACATCGAGTGGACTAGCATGGACCACGCATTGAGGGCATACCAGGAAGGAGAGGATTTCGAGTACCTGGCCGAGGAGGACATGTCATTAGACTCAAAGCAGTACGAGAAACTTACTCCCAGGCGACTGGAGCTTCTTGACTGCCTGGGCAAAGGATTATACAGGAGCATCAACGAGCTCGCAGAGATAGTGGGCCGAGATGTCAAGAACGTCCACACCGACCTCAAGATTCTCGAGGAGCTTGGGTTCATTGCACTGACCCGTGAGGGCAGGAGACTGGTCCCAGAGCTCATCGTCTACGAGATAAACATCCAGTTCGGATGACTCTATAACATTATATTCCTTCTCACGGGATACTCATGGGATAATTATGTCTGCACCAAAGCCATGCTTGGCTGACCTTGCACTCATTAACGGCAAGATCATCACAGTAGACGAGAAATTCAGTTTCGCCGAGGCAGTGTCCGTCAAGAACGGCAGGATACATGCAGTCGGTACCACCGAGGAGGTCATGAAACTCACCGGCCCAGAGACCAAGATTGTGGACCTAAAGGGCAGGACCGTAATGCCAGGGCTCTACGACAGCCACCTACATGTGGTTGGAACGGGCTCTGCGATTCAAATCATCAACTGCAGGACTCCCCCCATGATGAGCATCGAGGACCTGAAAAACGCCGTTGCCGAGAAGGTAAAGGAAGTCAAGCCAGGTGAATGGATTCTAGGAAGAGGCTGGGACCAGGTAAAACTCGCGGAGCAGAGGAACCCATCAAGGTATGACTTCGATGAGGTGTCCCCAGATAACCCAGTGGTCCTTACAAGGACATGCGGTCACCTGATTGTGGCAAACAGCAAGGCGCTGGAGATAGGCGGAGTAAGCAAGGACACGCCACAACCATTGGGGGGCGTCATCGTAAAGGACGAAAACGGTGAGCCAACAGGGATGCTTGAAGAGGGCCCAGCCATGAACCTTGTAAGAAACCAGATCCCTCAAGAGGGGGTCGAGGATTACATGGGTCAGATAAAGACCGCTTGCGAGGCTTTCAACGCCGTGGGCATCACCAGCGTCATTGACGCGGGGAATACGTCAGACCATATGGCCGCATATCAGCGGCTCAAAGAGAATGGGGAGCTAACCGTCAGGACCAACATGATGCTGGCCGCTATCCAGAAAAGCGAGCCAATCGAGGACAGTGTAAAGAGAATCAACGAGTTCCCCATGCTCTCCGGATACGGTGATGAGCTGCTCAAGTTCCAGGGCTTAAAGATACTAATCGATGGAGGAGTCGGCGGAAGAACCGCCCTCCTTCGGGAACACTACGAGAACGACCCAGAGGATTACGGTGTCCTAACCGTCCCAGTTGAGAACCTGCAGAAACTGGTGGATGCAGGTAATATGCGTGGGATGCTCTGTGGTATCCACTGCGCGGGTGGAGCCGCCATGGATATCGTCATTGATGCGTTCAAGAAGACAAACAAAGTGAAGCCCATCAAGGGACGCAGGTTCTACCTGATCCACGCGTACCAGCCAACAGAGCAGAACTTCAAAGACTGTAGGGACATGGGGATCATGGTCGCAAGCCAGCCTAGCTTCCTCTACTACTTGGGGGACAGTTATTATGGCAACGTTGGACCTGAGAGGAGTAAGTGGCTCAAGCCTCACCGTGCGTGGCTTGACGAGGGCATCATGTGCGCAGCTGGAACCGACAGCCCCGTCACCCCGTATCCACCATTTGTGAGCCTCTGGACCAGCATAGCGAGGCGGACCGAGATCAACGATACCCAGATGGGGACCGAGCAGAAGGTTACGAGGAAGGAAGCCATTAAGATGTACACCCTGAACGGAGCCTACCTGACCTTCGAGGAGGACATCAAGGGAAGCATCGAACCGGGCAAGCTGGCCGATATGATCATCATCGACAGGGATGTAATGACCTGCCCAGAGGACGATGTCAAGGACACAAAGGTCCTGACCACTTATCTAGGCGGAAAAGTGGTATTCGAGGCTTAACGCCTCATTATTCTTTGTAAAACTCTGGTCTAGGCGCCCATTTGGGGTAATCCTTGCCATTCACAAGAGGTTTGTTAACTGGCCACATGGGCTTATTTAGATACGTATAACACTCTGTCCTCAACTGCTGCACCATGTTGTGGAGCTGTGTCTTGTTCCTGTACTCCCTCATCGCGCTTATGTCGATGGTTGCGCCAAGGGTCATGGGGGCGCATTTTGCTCCTTTGGCGAGTGTCCTGCCCAAGTAATCAACGATCATGCTATTCCCGTACTTGGCGCTGTTACAGTTGATGCCGTAGACCATGTTCTCTATAGACCTCATCTTGTTGACTATGGTGTACCAGTCATATGGCTCATAGTTCATGTGCTGGGGGTAAGGCGGGAAAATAGTGGGCTTTATGAGCACCTCGGCTCCGTTAAACGTTAGTTGCCTTGCAACTTCAGGGAAGAATTGGTCGTAGCACACCATACATGCAAGGTTACCTAGCTCTGTTTCCACCACTGGGAACAAAGGATCCTCGTAGATGTCCAACAAGTCATGGGGAGAGGTTGATACCTCCAACGGGACCCACGGGTTAATCTTCCTGTACTTGAGGATAATTTTACCCTTTGGATTCATGATAAACGCCGTGTTCAAAAAGTAACCCGGGTATTTCGGATCCTTTTCATGGATGGACATGGAAACATACGTGTTGTACTTTTTCGCCATCTCCGCTATCCTATCGGTCTCGGGCCCAGGTACCTCTACCGCTGACACTACCCTTTCAGCCTGCGGCGCCTCCTTCTCGTTAAACTCATGCCTCAGAATATTCTCTGGGCACACAACTAGCTTAACAGGGTCTATCACGTCCCATGTCTCAAGGCTCTCGAAGCTTCCCAGCAACCGCTTGAGGTTTGCTTCCTTACGCTCATAGACATTGGGGATATCCTCTGGGTCTATCCTCCGCATCTGGATAATAGCCGCGGTATATCTTCCAACCATGTACTTTCATTCCTTTTTGATGTTATGAAACCTCTGCTGATCGCCGCAGGTTATCTCAGTGAACAAGCTTGAAATCGCGCTAGGTAATTAAATGGAACGGCATAAATGGGGCATTTTAACAGCCTTCTGTTCTAAATCTTGATTCTCCTTGCCCTAAACGATTATTCAGACAAATTTCCTCTTGTTTCTAAGTCGCAGTCATGATTTGATCCGATCATTGAACTCTTTCTCGACTTTTCTGAGTTTTGGCTCAATTACGAACTTGCAGTAACCTTGATTCTGATTCCTGTTGTAATAGTTTGTATGGTAATCCTCGGCCTCAAAGAACTCAACAAAAGGCTCAAGCTGAGTTACAATAGGTAGGTTGAACACGTTAGTATCCTCCATCTCTGCAATAATCCCCTCTGCAACCTTCCTCTGGTCCTCGTCATGGTAATAGATAACTGATCTATACTGGGTTCCCATGTCCGCGCCCTGTCTGTTTAATGAGGTTGGGTCGTGCATGGTGAAGAAGATCTCTAGAATTTCCCTGTACGTGATTTTCTCGGAATCATATGATACCTGAATGACTTCTGCATGGCCAGTTGTACCTGAAACTACCTGCTGATAGGAGGGATTTTTTACTTGTCCACCGGAGTATCCTGGAACTACTTTATTCACGCCCTCTATCTCAAGAAAAACGGCCTCGGTACACCAGAAACATCCTCCCCCGAGAGTTGCTAACCCCAAAAATATTACCTCCGATTGATGTTGGGAAACGGCGCTGTATAATCCTGCTCATAAAATCCATAAGTGGCGTGTGTTGCATTGTTTGTTCATGAGGATCTGGTCTCTCCACCCGTCATACCTTGACTGGATGGGGCTTGGAGCGCAGTGGCGTGAAGGCCTTCTCGCCCAGAAAGTGGCGGAAGGAAAGACGAAGGGCTGGAGAAACCATCCACAGCTTGATAGGTTCAATTACCACTCCAAACCCATGGAGGCTGTGGGTTTCTACCTCAAGGAGCTTCACGTGGAGAGCCTCAAACGGGGTTACAAGTACAACTACTCTAAAATTCTATTTCCCGATGCAGTTGTTGATCTCATCGATCTTACTTTTGGCCAGTTACAGTACGAATTTAACCTACTCCAAGGGCGTCTTAAGGTTCGTTCCCCAGAAAAATACGAGGAAAACAAGGGGATCAAAGAGCTACAAGCCCACACGCTGTTCAACGTAGTTCCTGGGCTTCCAGAGAAATGGGAAAAATCTTATTGGGTTAAAAAAGGGAACGTTTAGAGGCCGCACTTTTCAAGGAGGAGCTGCCACCTATGGTCAACTCCATCCTGGATGGCCTCTAGGAGTTCTTTATTCTCCTTAGGCCTGAAAAGGTGTCTAAACCTGCCCTGTCCTTTAAGGTACTCCTCGACTGGTTTCTTGGACTCTGGCCGTCTAGCGATCGCTGCGCTCGGTCCGCTCAGCTTATACACCGGCCTACCGTCGATCCTCTCCACATCGTAAATAGGGAAGACGCATGTCTGTGTTGCCAGCCTCGCCAGTGAAACGCTCTCGGACGTGTCGTACCGCCATCCCCTAGTGCATGGGATGAACGCGTGCAGGAACTTGGGGCCATCAGTATTGAAGGCCTTTCTGCACTTGTCCAGAACGTCCTGTGGGTAAGCGGGACTCATTGTAGCGAGGTACGGGATTTCGTGCGCAATCATGATCTCATCGATGGGCTTCTTCCACTCCGCCTTACCGGGGATGACGCTCCCTGCCGGGCTTGTCGTGGTTGACGCTGCAAAGGGTGTTCCGCCGCTGCGCTGTATGCCCGTGTTCATGTATGCCTCATTGTCCATCAGGACGTAGGTTAAGTGGTGTCCACGCTCAAAGGCACCTGAAATGGCCTGGAAGCCGATATCATAGGTTGCGCCGTCTCCTCCGAAGGCGATGACGTTGAGCTTCTCATACTTTGCCAGTGGACCCTTGCCGCTACGCCTCTGGGCCTTCCACGTCGCCTCGATTCCGCTGGCGTTCGCCGCGGCGTTCTCGAAGGCGTTGTGCAGCCATGGAACGTTCCAGCTGGTGAACGGGAAGATGGTAGTCGCTACCTCCAGGCATCCCGTGGCGTTTGTGACGATGGTCGGGGTATCGGCCGCCGCCTTCATTATTAGCCTGCCGACGATGGGGTGCGCGCATCCCGCGCATAGCCTGTGGCCGCTCATCAAAGTGTCCTTGATGTAGGCAGCGTCTTTTAGTGTAAGTCTCTCCATCTTACTCACCTCTGACTCCTATGTAGCTCATTAATTTCTCCACTTTGCCTGTCTTCTTTGCCTTGAGTAGACCATCGAATGCTTCCCTTATCATTGCGGGCGATACGTCCTTTCCTCCTAACCCGACGACATAGTTTACCAGCAGTGGCTTATCCTTGTCGTGGTAGTAGGCTGTCATTATCTCTTCCATGAGTGGGCTCGCGGGTGCACCGAAACTGATGCATTTTTCCATGACGCCCAGAGCCGGAACATTTCCAACAGCCTTCTTGATGTACTCCGAGGGGAATGGTCTGAACAGTCTAAGCTTGACCATTCCTGCCTTGACGCCCTCCTCTCTCAGCTCTTTAACTACGTGTCTTATAGTGCCAACCATTGAGCCCATTCCAATGAGGGCAACCTCTGCGTCCTCCATCCGGTATGGCTCAACATAGTCATATTTACGTCCGCTGAGGCCCTCCCATTCGTCATCGATATCCTTGATATGATCAAGGGCATCGTTCATTGCTTCAACTTGGTGCATCTTGTGCTCAAAGTAAAAGTCCTGAAGGTCCAGTGGACCCATCGTCAACGGCATGTCTGGGTTGAGCCTTAGTTCTCCCTTGCCAAGGTGTCCCTCGACCTCGATGAATGGCCTCTCGCCGACAAACTCTTTCACGGCTTGGTCTGGTAGGGTGTTTACGTTCTCCATCGTGTGGCTTAGCGTGAATCCGTCCAGGCAGATCATGACGGGCAACTGAATTTTCAAGTGCTCCGCGATTCTCCATGCCTGGATTGATGCATCGTAGACCTCCTGTGCGTTCTCACAGTATATCTGAATCCATCCTGTGTCCCTTGCTCCCATTCCGTCGCTGTGATCGTTGTGGATGTTGATGGGTCCGCTCAACGCCCTGTTGGCCAGAGCCATTACGATTGGCAGTCTTAGGCTTGATGCGATGTAAAGAATCTCCCACATTAATGCGAGTCCGGCTGAGGCTGTCGCAGTGAAAGCCCTTGCGCCTGCGGCTGATGCTCCTACGCTGCAGCTCATTGCGCTGTGCTCTGATTCCACCGCGACAAATTCCGTGTCAACCTCGCCGTCTGCGACGTACTCGCTGTACCTCTCTACGATGATTGTCTGTGGTGTGATGGGGTAAGCAGCTACAACATCAGGGTTTACCTGCTTTGTGGCGTAAGCGACCGCCTCGTCCCCGTTTAGTCCCTGTAATTCCTGTTTTACCATTACTTTCTCACCATCTCGATACACTTAACTGGGCACTCTTTTGCGCAGATGCCACATCCTTTGCAGTACTCGAGGTCCACCTCAGTGTATCCATCTTCCCTCATGAGAATGGCTCCCTCTGGGCAAAAGAAATGACAGAATGTGCATTTTGTGCACCTGCTATGGTCGATCTTTGGCGCGTCTACTCCCCAATCGCCGGTCTTGTAGTCCATGCTGGACTTGTAGCTGACGGCTCCCTTGGGAAGATCCTGCCAGTCTCGTTTACTCATCCTTGCTTTACCTCCTCGTACGCCTTCCTAACAAGCTCGGCGTTTAGCTCACTGATCTTTCCATCGAACCTTGCCTTGACGACCTCGACCATACTGTCCAGCTTGACGACTCCAGTCGCCTTGACGACTGAACCGAGCATCGCGGTGTTCGTGATAGGCCTACCCAGCACGTCTATCGCAAGCGTGGTGGCGTCTACTGTCCACGTCTCGACTCCATCAAGTCCGAGGATTCTGAGAACATGGTCACCTGTCTTGTCCGTGTTCACAATGAGCTTCGTGTCTTTCTGGATACCGTCCGCCACGGCTGGCCCGAGGAGGGTGGGATCTAGTACGACAACAACGTCTGGCTCGTAGATGCTTGAATGATTTGAATCTGCTCGTCACTGATTCGCGTGAACGCCGTGATGGGCGCCCCAGCGCGCTCGGGTCCGAATGCAGGGAAACTTTGAATATTCTTTTCCTCATTCAATCCTGCTTGAGCGAGAAGAAGTGAGGCTGTCCAGGCTCCCTGGCCGCCTCGGCCGTGGAACCGAACCTCAAATATATTAGTGGTCAACCGGTTGAACCTCCAACTAAGTAATAGAAAGAGGTTTAAAACCTCTATGGTAAAAAAAACTATAATCGTTTCTGAATTACATTCAACTCATCGCGCTTTTTCTTCGCCATCTGACCACTAGCCTCAGCGTAGTTTTCCCACGCGACTCCCATGGTCTCGTACGCGAAATTAATGCCGCGAGACGATGATACAATCAGACCCTCCCCGTTTCCGTTGGTACCGTATCTCAGCGCGGTCTCTGGGTCACCACCCTGGGCGCCAAGCCCAGGTGAGAGAATCAATGTCTCTTCGCCAATGATGTCCCTAATATCCCTGAGCTCCTCGCTCGCAGTACAACCGACGACGTACCCGTTGCTACCGTGGTTGAAAGCGTCCCTAGCAAGCCGTTTATAGAACTCTTCCCCGTCCATTTCTCTACTCTGGTAGTCATGGGTCCCAGGGTTGCTCATCCTGCATAACGCGAAGATCCCCTTCTGCTTCTCCTCGCTCCACCTGTAAACGGAGTCCACCCCGTTCTCGTACCCCGGGAACGGGCTGAAAGTCACGGCGTCATACCCAAGCCTATCAATCCAGTAGAGTCCAGCGTCCATGGTGCTCCCTATATCGCTCAGCTTGATATCTAACAAGGCCAGGCTGTTGCCCTCATGGATCTTGTCCGCTATCTCCCTTAACCCCTCGTACCCAAGCGCATAGACAAGGAACTGGGCGTTAGGCTTGATCACGGGCGCGTACGGGGCCACCGCCTCGATGACGTTGAGGCAGAACTCCTTCAATCCCTCCGATTCACCCTTCTCATCGAGGAGCCCCTGAGGCACCGTGTACCTTTCCCTCATATCCTCGGTCGCCGGGTC
>JABXKY010000337.1 GCA_013619005.1 Candidatus Bathyarchaeota archaeon
CATAATAATCACACTGTGAAGGATTTCCGTATTATAAAAAATCAGGCACAACCGTATTATCGCCGCGGAGCCATCCCTTACCCATGATCTCAACGGAGGAGACCCTTCGCAGGGTGGGCCGCATCATCGCCGCCACCCGTTTCCCCTTCATCGACCAGGAGGACTGGGACATGACCTGGGGCGTCTACACCAACGACTACACGGAGCAGCAGCTCATCATTGAGGTGGGCGAGAAGCGGTACACGCCTTCGATTGTGAGCACCTTCGAGAACGGGGACCTGAGGGTCATCTGCGAGGTGGAGCCGGAGATGAACGTGAGCGAGGATCAGGTACCCAAGTGGAGGGCGCTATCTGAGCTAGCGGGTGTGACGCATAAACTGAAAAAGTTCTTCCTCTACGTTCCCGAGGGCAGGGAATCTGAGGCTCAAGGGTTGCTTGAGTTAAACGGTATCGAGTACGCCGGTCTTAGAACCTGGGCTGTCAGGGATGGGTCGTTGGTCATCAAGCCGATAACGACGCCCGACGAGGACAAGGATCATAGGGTAACATAACAGGAAAAGGTGGGCTGAATCGCCGTTGGACGGGCGAACACCCATTCCCAGCCCTACTCCCCGCGTTTTCCATATAGCGGTTTGTAGCTACCGTAACACGACAACACCGTGTGTGTAGCCTGGATCTACTTGAGCCAGACCACGCCAACGTCGTCGACGATCTCCATCTGGGTCCCGTAGGGCTTCGACAGCTCCTCGATGATACCGAGGATCTTCTTCGCCCTCTCGCCAGTGGCCATCATGGGTCTTCCCCTCTGGCTCCTTGGCTTTTCCATGCCGAGCTCTATCGGGTAGAGGAGCAGCTCGTCGAGCTTATCGCCTTTGAACTCCATCCTGGGCACGATGCTGATCCAGTACTTCTCGTCATCAGTGAACCACTTGCCTTGGGTGCGCCCAGGTGAGGCTTTGGTTTTCTGCCTGACATCGTATGCATCAGAGACCACCCCGGCGTATGGGTCAAGCTTGTACCTGTCGTAGAAATCAGAGGGCATCTTCTCGACGGTCTCGTTCTGGAATATGAAATCCCCGAGGCTGTAAAAGATGGGCTTCCTGTCCCTGATCTCGATGCCCCTCATGGCGTGGTGTCCGTGGCCTATGAAGCAGTGGGCGCCCTCGTCTATCGCCGCCCTCGCGCACTCCTCGATGAACTCTGCGGGTCTCTCAGTGTCCCCCGGGTACCCCTCGTGGGCGTGGAGTGTGAACAGGACCCAGTCTGCCTGGTTCCTCGCGTCCCTGATGGACTCAAGGTTGCCCTCCATGTCCAGTGGGTGCGGCTGTGTGTGGAGGCCGACATTGTCCCCCTCGACGTACTTGGTGTTCATCAGGTGGTAGCTGTCTAGCTCCTGGTAAACCTGGGGCAGGTTGAGCTCACTCTCGATCTCCTTGAGCTTGTTGATTGTCTCTGTTTTCGCCTCGTACCACTTCAGGTAACGCAGCGGGTTCAATCCGGGCCTACCGTGCATATCCTTGCGCTGATCACCTGCCCTGCCGAAGTTAGCGAAGGTGCTACACGCGGATATGAGTCCCACCCTTCCGTTTGAGGTTTCCAGGTAGCTGGGTGCCCTAGCCTCGGCTAGGTTCTTTCCAGTGCCCGCATACGCGGCGTTCGCTTCCTTGAGGTACTTGATTGTGCTAAAAAGACCTCCATACATGTAATCCATGCTGTGGTTGTTGGCGGTGCTGAACATGTCGAAGCCCATCCAGAGGAGCTCCTTGAGGATGCTGGGGTGTGCCCTGGTGTAGGTGCCCCCGCACTCTGCCGCGGGGTAGCAATCGGTCTCGTAGTCGTGGAGGTTCATCTCCAGGTTCGCGAAGGCGCAGTCCACGGCCCTTATCAGGTTGACGAGTCGCGTAAACTGGGGCTCGCTGTGGACGCTCTGCTTCATGGTGATGAGGCTGTCACCAGTGGCTATGAGGCTGAATTCTTTCATTATGATCACTAGTTCAGTCGTTTTTAAAGGATAAAAAATGAGGGGTCTATTTTGTCACCACCAAGATAGACAGATACAGTGCGCGCGCGTGTAAAAAAATGCTATTCTGGAAAAAAGAGGTAATCCTTGTTTAAAGGAATCCCTTGACCTGCAGGTACTCTGCGGATAGGACCGCCCCGCCGCCAGCTCCCTTCTCAAGGTTGTCGCTTGTAATGACGTAGCTGATGCCGTTGTTGAACAGGGGGTTCTCCCTCAGCCTGCCAACAAGGGTCACCATCTTGGGGTAGTCTCCGTGTTTCTTAGGCTGAGGACCGTCCTCCTCGTCGACCACGATGATTGGCTGCTCGGCTACCGACGGTAGCTTTTGCTCCTGTGCCTCTGACCTGTAGCCTTCGAAGGTAGCTTTGACCTCCTCCGCTGAGGCTGCCTTGCCCAATCCAAGGTGAATGGCCTCGGTGTGTACGATCTTGACATCAACCCTGGTGCAGGTGGAGTGAATATTGATGGATGCATCGATGAGCTTCCCGTCAACCATGTCCCCGAGGATCTTGTTGGTCTCCATGAACACTTTTTCCTCCTCCCCACCGATCAACGGAATAACGTTCTTCAGGGCGTTGATCCTGTACTCGCTGTCTGCCCTGAGCCCCTTCTCCCCCGCACCCGATAGGCTCTGCATGCTAACCATGCTGACCACATCGACGCCGTACTTGTCCAGCAGCGGTTTCAGCGTGGATACCAGACCAATGGTCGTGCAGTTGGGTCCTGGGACGACGTAGCCGTTCCATCCCCTGTTCGCTCTCTGCCCCTCGATCATACCGATGTGGGTCGGGTTGACGTCGGGAAGGAGAACCGGTGTATCAGCCTCGTACCTGTAGGCCGAAGCTGTACTGATGACAGGGATGTGCTTGGCGAACTTTGCCTCCTGGACCTTGGCGATCTCAGTTGGCAGAGCGCTGAAGGCCACATCATAGTCCCTGGGGTCAACGTGGTCGGCTCCTATCACCTTCATCTCCATGACCTCCTCTTTGGGAACCTCCCTGAAGAAGACCGCCTTCGCTGTCGCATCGCGGTAGCTCTTACCGTGGCTTCTCTCCGATGCCGAAAGGCATCCTATCTCAAACCAGGGGTGATCCGCGGTGAACTCTACTATGTTCTGGCCAGCGGCCCCGGTTGCTCCAATTATGATTGCTTGTTTCTTGCTCATTCTAGTATCCTCATTTGAAAAACTCGTTGTACACTGCCGCCACCGCCATCGGGATATCGTTGTCGTCTATGCTGAACCTGATGATGTTCTCAGTGTTGGGCTGGGTTGCCTGCTCGATGTTGACCCCATGACGGGCCAACGTGCCTGTGAGGCGGCTGAAGAAACCCTTCATGCCCCTCATCTCGCTGCCCACGACGCTGAAGGTGCCTTTCACTCCCTTCAACGGCGCGACCTCCAGAGCTATATCCAGCTTCTTGAGGGCATCGATTGCCCTCTTCTGGTCTTCCTTCGGCATCAGGAAGCTGAGCTGGTACCCTGACGTGGAGACGTAGCGTACATCAACGCCTCTCTTGGAGAGGGCGCTGAAGACCTCCCCGTAGACCTCGGTTGGGGTGATGCTCTGGCTTGGCAGGAACCTGACCCCGACAAGTCCCCGCTGGTAGCTGATGGCCTTGGGTCTAGACTCGTTGTCGATGTAAATCGCCTCCTCCACCTTGCCGATGATGGTGCCCTCGCTCTCCTCGTCATAATAGTTCTTGATCTGGAGCTCGATGTTCCCCTTCATCAATGGGTCCAACACCTTGTAGTGGACCACCTTTGTCCTCCCCTCCCTGAGGAGCTCGGAGGCCTCGACGTAGCTGAGGTACGGGATGATCTTTGGCTCGGGCAGGTCGTAGAACTGTCCCATGATGTCAGGGTTCTCCTCCCGTAGCTCCCTGATGAACTTGGGGTCAATACTCATGATGCCCTCCTCCATCACGTACTTGATGGTTCTCCTGACCCCCAGACCGTAGGCGATGTTGACTGCCGTATCGTCGGTGCCTCCCCTGCCCAGGATGGTCACCTTGCCGCTCTCGCTCCTACCCGCGAAACCCGCGATGATGGGAACGATGCCCTTCTCCAAAACGGGGTTGAGGTTAAGCTGGAGCCTGATCCTGGTCTCATCAAGGATGACTGCTGCCTCCTTGTTGTGCTCGTCGGTGACCATGAGGTCCTCGCCGTAAATGCACCGGTTCTCTACCTTGGCGTTCTCAAGGTGAAGGCTCAACACCCTCGATGACAGGTTCTCGCCCCTGCTAACAGCGTAAGCGTAAACCGAGTCGGCTAGCTCCCCGCTGGATTTGATGTATGAGAGCACGTGAAGTAGCTTCTCGAACTCTGTTTCCATGGCCTCGTCTGCCTCAACGCCTGGCGGTAACGCAATCAGGTGTCTCTCGAACAAGTCCACCACGAAAATCTTCGGGTCGTAACCCGGTTCATTGAGGCAGCCGTTTAGCGCCCCGATGATCTGATCAGTGACCCCCTTCATGGCCGATACAACGCATATTGGCAGTCTCCCCTGGGCCATCTCCTTCTGAACTATCTCCGCCGCCCTTCCGAATGTCTCGACGCTCTGGAGGATGCTGCCCCCGAGCTTTATGACCTCAATCTCCAAGGTTTTTCACCTCTTGACCCGGCGCTGGGTCGTTTCCTTGGCTCAGAACTGCCTCTATCCTGTCCAGGTTGGCTTCCACCACCACTGGCTTGTTACTGTACCTGGCGCTGACGCCCTTGATGTGGTAATTGATCGTGGTTTCTGAGTCCTTCAACAGGTTGCCTGTCAGCACGCAGACCACCTGGTCGTCCTTGGCTATGACTCCCATGTCTCGGAGCTTTCTGGCTCCCGCCAGTGAGGCCGCTGACGCTGGCTCGCACCCGACGCCGCTTGAGTCTATGATGGCTTTCGCGTCGAGGATCTGGTTATCAGTGACCTGCTCCACGACGCCGTCAGTCTCCCTGATGCTTCTCAGCGCCTTCTCCCAGCTTACCGGGTTGCCTATCTTGATGGCCGATGCGATGGTTTCCGGCTTCATGGGCTCCAGCTTCTTGTCGACGCTGTGCCACAGCTTGTAGAACGGGTTGGCGCCCTCTGCCTGGATGGCGGCGATCCTGGGCATCCTGTCTATGAGTCCCAGCTGCTTCAGCTCCCTCAGGGCCTTGCCGAATGCTGAGGTGTTCCCCAGGTTTCCAGCGGGTACAACGATCCAGTCGGGTGATTTCCATCTCCGCTGCTGGAGCATCTCGAAGACGATGCTCTTCTGTCCCTCGACCCTCCACGGGTTTATGCTGTTGAGGATGTAGAACCCCAGCCGCTTGGCACCGTTCCTGATGAGGCCCATGGCGTCATCGAAGTTTCCCTTCACCTGGACTACCTTGGAGCCGTACGCCAGGGCTTGTGCCAGCTTGCCGTACGCTATCATGCCCTCCGGGACGAACACTATTCCCTCAAGCCCAGCTTGGGCAGCGTAGGCTGCCATTGATGCGGATGTGTTGCCCGTAGAGGCGCACGCAACTTTCCTGTTGCCTCTCTCTACCGCTACGGACACGCCGACGGTCATGCCCCTGTCCTTGAAGCTGCCTGAGGGGTTTTCGCCCTCGTGTTTCATATATATTCCATCGATGCCCGCGTACTCGGACACCTTCTGCCTCTTGTATAAATTCGTGTTGCCCTCTGGCCTCGAAACGATGTGCCTTGGGTCTAGCTCGGGGTTGATGAGTTCCTTATACCTCCAGACGCCACTACTCCAAGTTGAACCTATATTACTTAATTTAACATCAAAATGGTCAAGAGATATATCACCGAAATCGTGGTGGACCTCGTACAGTCCGCCGCATGGGCAGACATAGTTGTCGTTGGCCGGGGCGGTCTGCCCACAGCGTATGCATTTGAACTGTGCCATCAAATCACCCTTGTTCCTCTGTTACTGGGCCGCGTGTGGTAACACGTTGACTCTATATCGCCGAAGGCCTTCTGCATGGCGTCGCCTATATCGTAGATGTTATCGCCCACCGCAAACAGGCTGGGTCCGCCTCCGCTGATGCTGCAGCCGTAGGCCCCAGCGTCCAGCGCCGCCTGTTTGACATCCCAGAAGTTAGGTATCATGGCCGCCCTGTATGGCTCAACGAGTCTGTCGTTGATGTTCGAGCCGAACATCTTTCCATCCTTCTGACTTATGGCTAACGCCATCCTCGATGCGTGCATTATGTTCTTCACGGCGTCCTTGAGCGGTATTTTCTGCGGTAGAAGCTCACGTGCCTTCTTTGTCTTGTTCTCTATGTAGATATCGGGGACGACCACCACTATGCCGAACCTGGGCGCATCAAGCCTGATGACATCCCAGTCCTCACCCACGAGGATAAATCCACCCAGCAGGCTAGCAGCCACGTTATCCGCGTGGGGTGCTCCCGCCACTGCCCCCTCCCCGAGGGCGGCTAGCTTGACCAGTTCCCTGTCGCTGAGGTGAAGCCCAAGCATCTCGTTGACCGCAACTGTTGTTGCCGCCGCTGATGCCCCTGAGCTTCCCATGCCAGTACCAGGTGGTATTCCCTTCCTAATCTCAACGTTGAACCCGTGCCTGGGTTCGTATTTTTCAATGACGTGGTTCAGGATCGCCCCTGAACTGTTCTTTTCCGGGTCAGACGGTATCTTGTCTGCCCCAACCCCCTGTACATCTATCTTGACACCTGGCTCGGGTGATTCCTCTAGAACAATTATATCGCCAATACCTTCTAGGGCGACTCCGAATACATCAAAACCAGGTCCAAGGTTAGCAATACTGCCGGGCGAGTAAACTCTAACTTGTTTTATAGTCACCAGTCACCAATGACACCTTGACGCCATCTCTACTTGCAGGCTGTTTAAAACACTTTCCCATGTAGAAATGGCACAAACAAGTTTGAGCCCATTATTATCACTAAAAAACCTTTCAGTGAACCCTTAAATATCGCAGAGCATTCCCTGATTGGAGTGAAGCCATTGAACACAGAAGAAGTAAGATTGGCTCTTGAAGATGTAAGGCCCCACCTCCAGGTTGATGGAGGAGATGTGGAGCTAGTTGATGTCTCCGATGACGGAGTAGTGAAGGTAAGGCTTACAGGTGCGTGCGCAGGCTGCCCGATGAGTCAGATGACTCTAAAGTGGGGCGTCGAGAACTATCTCAAGAAGAAGATCCCAGAAGTAAAAACAGTAGAAGCAGTATAGCTCGGAGGAATCAGTAACTGACCCTGCCCACGGACCTAGACAGAGCCAAGAACTATGGGGACATTTTCTCTATAGTTAAGAAGGCAGTTAAAAGGAGTCTAGGGCTTCATAGGGTGGGGCTCATGCTGTACCTCGGCAATCTTCCCATAAGGGTCGGTGCTTTCCACCCCATGGGTACCAATGACATCGTTTTAAACAGAAGGCTTCTAGGCCAGACCCGGAGCCTCAAGGAGAAATCCAACGTTTTCGCTATCCTCGTCCACGAATATCTTCACTCTCTCGGTTACACCGATGAGAGGCAGGTGCGCAGGATGACACACAAGGTATGCCAGGAGAACTTCGGCAAAGCCCATCAAGTTGTTCAGGCATCCCTGACGGGTCCGTGGGCGGAGCTCACTGGCGAGGATTTCGAGGAAATCCAGCAAGAGCTAAACCTAGAGATGGTTAGGGATTTCGAGAGAATAGAAGGCGGATATATAATCTAAGCTACTGCTCTTTTGTGAGCGTTTTCTTTGTTATCTTGACCAAGTCCTCCGGCGGGATGGGCTTCATAAGGATCTCATCGATGCCCAAGTCGTTTCCCTCTAGACCCTCCTTGAAGCTGCTGTAGCCAGTGATCATAATGATGTTTATGTCCTGATCCTGATCCTTGAGCTTCTCAGCGACCTCGTCCCCCAGCATGTCCGGTAGGTTCATGTCCAGAATAATGAGATCAAACTTAGTTCTGTTAGCTTTGTACAGTGCCTGAAGACCGGTGGCTGCCGTATCAACCTCAAATCCTACACTCTGCAGGATTAGCTTGAACGTATTAGCTAGGTTCTTGTCATCGTCGACAACGAGGATCGTTGATACACCTGGCTGCTCATCGGTTGCTGTCTCACCTACCTCGTACTCCATGAGCGATTTCTTGAGAGTGGGGTCACGCTGGATTGTCTTACTCACTACCTCAAGACGGTCAACAAGGGTGTCAAGTTTTTCCTCGTGCTCTCTAAGTATATTGATTAGTAGGTCAAGTACGTCGATTTTCTCTGTGAAAGACATTTTATTCCCTAGCCTTAAGCCTCTGAGGTGGTCTCGTAGTGGGAGTATTTGACTGTTTTTGCTGTATAATAGGTATCTATGATCAATATTATGGCGTGTTCCCGACGCGCGCGCTTCTCAATTATCAAAAAAACTGCCAGAAATCTGGGTGGTGTTCCTAATTATCCGTCTTTTCAGTAACATAGTGAAAAAAGTTATACCCATCATGTTTCCTATCTTGTTCGATATTCTATGAGAAGCGAAGTAGATAATTTCCAGTACGTCGTCGAGACAAACAAATTGATGAGAAAGGGAGGGCTGCTGCTTGTCTCCGAGGGCGAGGAAGGTAAGCCCAACGCCATGACCATCGGGTGGGGCTTCCTTGGGACCATGTGGAGTAAACCCGTTTTCATCGTGGCGGTGAGGTATAGCAGGCACACTTACAAGCTGATGGAGGAATCAGACAGCTTCACGGTTTGCCTGCCCTCCAAGGACATGGAGAAGGCGCTAGAGTACTGCGGGACAAAGTCCGGCAGGGACATGGACAAGCTCAAGGATATGGGGCTATCCACCAAGAAGGGCAAGACGGTTGATGTACCTTACATCAAGGAATCACCTGTCCACTACGAGTGCAAGATAGTTTACAAGGACGAGATGGAGGAAGGAAGGCTGGCCGAGCACCTCCAGACATCCATGTACAAGTCCAAGGACTGGCACGTCCTCTACTACGGCGAGGTCATGGGGTGCTACGCCATTGAGGACGCCTCCGCCAAGCTCATGAAGTGAACCCAATGAAGATACTAATCGTCTACGATTCACGCACGGGAAACACCGGGCTCATGGCTGAGGCCGTCGCCCAGGGAGTAAATGATTCAGGCGTCGAGGCCGTCCTGAAGACGGTGGATGAGGCATCAATCGATGAGCTCACACAGGTCCAGGGCGTCATCTTCGGCTCCCCCGTCTATTACGGCCTACCCACAGGCAAGATCAAGACGTGGATTGATGAGACCGTTAAGTACCACGGAAAGCTTACCCAGCTTGTTGCCGGGGCGTTCTGCAGTGCCGGTGGAACCCACACAGGCTCCGAGACCACCATCCTGGCCCTACTCGAGGCGTGCCTAGTTCACGGCATGATCGTCCAGGGTAACCCCCAGGGAAGCCACTACGGCATCGCATCTGTGGGAGCACCCGGCGAGAAGGAGATCGAGAACTGCAAAAAGCTGGGTGCCAGGGTGGCTGAGCTGGTGAAGAAGCTCAACCCCTAGCCATTTCACCCAAAAACCAGAAAACCTACCAGCCCCACCTATACCCATGACCATTTCTAGGAAAGAGCTAATCGACAGCGTAAACGATGACAACGGACTCGTGGAGCTGCTGGCCGAGCTCTTGAAGATTCCAAGCGATAACCCACCCGGTGATACCACGGCCATCGCTGCTTCTGTCTCTTATACACATCT
>JABXKY010000148.1 GCA_013619005.1 Candidatus Bathyarchaeota archaeon
AACCAAAGCAGCCTTAACAACATTAACGAGACTGTTTTGGTTAGCGTCCATGACGAGAAAATACCTTTTGATTGCTATTTAAAACGTGCTAGATGCGCGCGCGCGTTATTGGAGTAGCTACAGTTCAGGGGCATTCCCGGATCTGCTCGACAACTTGTTCTTGAACCGGGGATCATAGGTTACGCACGCGCACCCCTAGCGATTATTTTGTATATATACACTGGGATTAGTACCCATGATTACTCTCATCAAGGGAAGTTGGGTTGTGGGCTATGATGGGGAGAAACATAGAATCATAACTGACGGGGAGGTCGTATTCGAGGATGACCGAGTCATCTACGTGGGCAAGAACTATGAAGGATCATCCGACCACGTGATAGACGCCAAGGGAAAGCTTGTCTCACCCGGTTTTATTAATATCCATGCGGTTACCAGCATCTGTATCACACATTTCAGGATAGATGGTGTAAAGAAAGGGAACTCGATGGTTGACAAAGCAGCAATGATGAGTAACCTATCAACTCCCATCAACCACCTTGATGGAAAAGACCTTAAGACCAGTGCAAAATTCAGTATCGTTGAACTTCTCAAGGGAGGAGCAACGACTATAGGAGAAATAACGTCCTTTGGGACTACTGGGTTCCAGCCACCTGTGGAGCAACCGGAGGAGTTAGTAAAAGTTTCTTCCGAGTTGGGTCTCCGTTCATACATCAGCCACCCCTACACCGACATGAAAAAGTTCAGGAATGACAAGGGGGAGACTGAGTACTTCCACGATCTTACCGCCGGCTTCAAGGCATTGGACGAAGCGGTGAAGTTTGTTGAACGCCACGAGGGCACCCACGATGATTTAATCCGAACTATGTTGTTCCCTTACATGTTCGATGCATGTAGTACTGAACTGTTGATAAATACCCGAGAGAAAGCGGATTTGCTTGATATTCCTGTTCACATGCATACTGCTCAATATCCTGGAGAGTACTACGAGGCCCTCAGGAGGTACGGTAAGACGCCAGTTCACCACCTTCACGACATCGGGTTTCTATCTGATAAGACCATCCTCACCCACTTGCTATTCACGTCCCTGAATCCTCAGAGCCAAACACCGGGGCTACCCTTACGCGATATGAGGGATATTAAGATGCTCGCTGAGAAGGGAGTTACCCTCGGACATACGCCGCTTGTCTGGGCTAGGATTGGAGTCGGGCTTCATACCTATGCAAAGTTCAGGGACGCCGGTGTGAATATCGGGATCGGAACCGATGCGTGGCCAATGGACATGATCATGGAGATGAGAAGCGCAGTCACCACTGCTAAGCTAATGGAGGGAAACAGAACCGCTGTCACCGCCGCGGACGTTTTCAATGCCTCTACCCTTGGAGGAGCAAAAGCACTTGGCAGGAATGACCTTGGTAAGCTTGTGCCTGGAGTAAAAGCGGACATCATACTAGTGAACCTTCGGGGATTCCACACCGCACTAGTGGACGACCCTATCAAGAGTATGATCTATTTTGGTAACCAGAACGACGTGGACACAGTGATAATCGATGGCAAAACTGTTGTTGAGAACGGGCAGGTTCCGGGTGTAAATCTAGCGAAACTAGTTGAAGAGGCAAACGAGCTGAACCAAAGGTGGAAAGCACGTTACGGGTACGAGTATCCAGATAGCTTCGAACCCCTCTAGTCCCCGTAAGTCATGTTTCCCCTATTCAAGAAATCTGGGTACAGATCTAAATGACCACTGCCCTCAACTAACCTCCAGGCCTGTTTCTCTGATTCCTCTACTGCCTTTTCCTCGTCCAGAGTCAGCAGCTCCCTGCGTTCCATCACTTTTTTCCCATTGATTATTACAGTGTCAACACAAGTTGAGGTAGCTGAGTAAACGAGGTTCTTTACTGGTAGTATAGCTGGTGCTATACCGGGAGCTTTTAAGTCAATGAGAACAATGTCTGCCTTCTTTCCCTTTTCAAGCGATCCTACTTGATTATCTAAGCATAGAGCCCTCGCTGCTTGTATAGTTGACATATTCAGAATTCGCTCAGCGGTCATTGCCTTGGTTGTCCCATAGTTTACCTTGTTTATGAGGGCTGCAAAGTTCATGGCGTGTAGCATATCGAGACTGTTATTTGTCATTGCCCCATCAGTACCCAGTCCAACGGTAACCCCCATGTCCAGCATGCTCGGTACTGGGGTTACGATACTTCTCCCAGCCCAAGCGTTTGCACATGGACAGTGAGCTACTGGTGTACCTGTCTGTGCAAGTATCGGGATTTCCCGGTTGGAGATGAACGTACAGTGAATCAGCAACGAATCAGGACCAAGAACATCTAAACTATGGAGGTACTCTATAGCCCTACCACCATACCTCCGTAGAGACTTATCCCCAGTCCTTGGATCGTCCTTATATGAAGCTAGAGGTCCCTGAATATGCATTCCCCAACCCAATCCATCTTCTCTAGCAGCCCGTTTAGTCTCAAGAATTAATTCATCAGAAACTTGACTCAGGAGTGAAGCTTCGTAAATAACCTTAGTCATATCTCCATCATTCCATCTCTTGGATACTTTCCTACTTTCCTTGATGGCAGTTCCAATGTCCTCAGTTAGCTCCGTCGGTGCGAGACCTTTCAAGTCCCATGATCCTCTGCCGAGGACAAGCCTCACCCCAGCAGCCCTCGCAGACTCAGCGATCCCATCTATTGAGTCCCCGTGGAAATTGATGTAGTGACTGTCCTGAGTACAAGTAATGCCACTCCTAATCATCTCAACCATTGACATTATACCAGAGGCATAACATGCTTCCTTGTCCAACCCTCTCAGCAGGTCAATATCCCATCGGTAACCTGCTGGTCTCATGCCTTCCCCATCGTCGCCTAGCCCTCTCATAATGGTCTGGTAGAGATGGTTATGTGTGTTCACGAACCCGGGTAACACCATCATACACTTGGCATCTAAAACCTCGTCGTCATGATGTTTTTTCAGAACATCTGTCGTTTTCCCAACCTCTATGATTCTATCCTCATCGATAACAACGGCACCGTCTCGGATCACTTTCAACTCTTCGTCCATCGTGACCACGTACCCGTTCTTGATTATCATGACAACCAATCAGGGGATACTCGTGGATATTTAATATAACTTGAGGTATGCAATTATTGGTGGATTTATGATTAAGGAAATAGAGATTCAGATAGGCGACCAGGTTTTCGTCGCTGAGATGTTAAATAAGAAGGCGCCAAAGACATGTGCAGCGTTCGAGAGCATTTTACCCCTTAATAGCGTTACATGGCATCAGTTCTGGAGTGGACAGGGACTCCAATGCCACGATATGAGACTTAAACAGATGGCTAGAGATCATGGAATGTGGCCCAACGCGGATTTTCCTGACTATGAAGAGAACCCAAACATCTATGGTTCAGCTGGAGATGTAGGCTTCTACCCCATAGGACACGGCTTGTTCATTACTTATGGAAAGTGCAGGTTCTTCGGTGCCCTTGACGGAGCCGAACCTACTTACATC
>JABXKY010000219.1 GCA_013619005.1 Candidatus Bathyarchaeota archaeon
ATGTCCTCGCCCATTGCCAGCTTCCTTGCAGCGGGTTTCACGTTCTGAATGAAGCCCTGTATTATGGGCAGCTCCTTCCCGTGCTCAATCATTACGCTGCAAGGTAGGTGAATATGTGTTGCACCCTGGAACAGCCTCTCCGTTACCTCGAAGGCGCTTGACTCTGGGAACCCCGCGGTTGCGATTATCACCTGCTTCCGCTTTCTGCTGTATCTTCCTGGGTGGGTTGTCTCCCCTTTATTGACGATGAACTCTGGCAGGGCCAGGGGTAACGTTCTCTCCCTTAGCCTCTGGAGGTAGTGGATGATGTTGTCGTGATACACAGGGGTCGCGTACACAAGGATATCCGTGTCAAGGATTGCGGGTATTATCCAGTCCATGTCATCGCTGTGGATGCATTTCCCTGGGGTTCCCCACCAGCAGCTGAAACAACCCTTACAGCCATTGATGTTCAGGTCTGTAAGGTAATGTTTGGTTACCTCTGCGCCAGCGGCTTCCGCGGATTCCAGGAATATGTCTAGAAGTGAATCTGTCACTCCATGCTGTTTCCTTGGGCTACAGCTGAAAGCAAATATCTTCATAATAGTACTGAGTACCTTTTCTTTTTAAAACGGACGCACATTTGATGGTCACTTGTTGTTAGTCAAGGCGCTTTGTCGGATGCCAGAGATTGATCAATTTATTAGCCTGCCGCCGTTTTTGCTCCCGAACACGGATGGTGAACGGGTACGCGATAGAGGCAGAGGGCCTTACCAAGGATTTTGGGAACGTTCAGGCGCTTGGAGGCATTAGCTTCAAGGTCAAGGAGAACGAGATATACGGGCTCATCGGGCACAATGGTGCTGGTAAGACCACTGCGCTGAGGATACTGAGCACACTCATCAGCGCATCATCTGGGTCAGCTAAAATCTTCGGCTATGATGTCGAGAAACAGCCCCACAAGGTCCGCGAGATACTCAGTTACCTGCCTGAGGAGGCGGGGGCGTACCAGCAGCTCAACGGCATCGAGTTCCTTGAGTTCATGGCGGGGTTCTACGCAAAATCCAAGCCTGAGATTGACGAGATCGTTGAGCAGGGACGGATAATCAGTGACCTCGGTGACAGGCTCAACGAGCGTGTCAAGGGTTACAGCAAGGGGATGAAGAGAAGGCTCCTCATCGCCCGTACACTGATGATGAAGCCAAAGCTGGCTATTCTCGACGAACCTACGAGTGGCCTGGACGTAATCCAGAGCGTCAACGTCCGAAACATGATAAAGAACTACGCCGACACTGAAGGCGTATCCATACTCCTCAGCAGCCACAACATGCTTGAGGTGGAGTACATGTGCCACAAGGTGGCATTAATCAACCAAGGACTCGTGGTGGCAGAGGGAACACCAAGGGCCCTCATTGAAGAGTACGGGAAGCAGAACTTGGAGGAGGTCTTCATGGAGGTGACCCAAAGTGAATAAACTCTGGTCCCTAGTTATCAAGGAGGTCAAGGAGCTAATCCGTGATCCCAAGATACTCATAGGCGTCGTCCTGATGCCCATCATAATATTCCCTATCATGGGAAGCGCCATCCAGATCAGCCAAGAATCGGTGCAGAGGGCAGTAAGAGGAGCCAGTTTCGCCGTCTGGACCGATGATGAAGGATTCGTCACCGACGCGCTGATGAGTTATCTCTATACAAATAACTCGGTGGTGCCCATTGAGGCGGCGAATCTTCAGGATGCTTTATCGCAGTTCACCGCGACTGACAGCTCATCACTAATCCATATCCCCCGCGGGTACAACGACAACGTCACGGTAGGAGAGCAGGGGAGGCTCAAGGTATACGCGAACCTGAGAAAGCTCAACATGGCCGAGTCCCAGAGCACAGACATAGTCACATCCCTCATCAACATCTACAACTACTACTTCAGCATCAGCAAGATCAACATCCTCATCGAGGACGCAAACGCGGTCGGGACGCCCATCGGTTACAGGAACCCCATTGCCATTGACTACGCCAGCATACTCAAGGGAAACGTCCTGGAGATCCCCCCCATGGCCATCTTCAGCCTAGTAATGAGCCAGAGCATCATGTTACCCATCATGGTCATGATGATGGTCATGTTCGCCATCCAGATGGCCGCCACCAGCATAGCCCTTGAGAAGGAGCAAAAGACCCTGGAGATCCTCATGACCCTGCCTGTGAGCAGGATGACCATACTGGGAGGAAAACTAAGCGGAAGCATAGTTATCGCGCTCGCTGGGGCTGTCAGCTACCTGATCGGATTCAGCTCGTACATGAACTCCGCGTTTAGCTTTGTTCCAGAGGCTCAGAGCATGAGCCTCTCTGATGTAAACATGGGGATAACCCCATTCGGGTTCCTGCTGATCGGGATTGTAATCTTCGTGACGCTGATCTCTGCGCTTGCTATGGCGTTAAGCGTGGCTGTTTTCGCCGATAGTGTGAGGAGCGCACAGAGCTTTACCAGCGCACTTATTACGCCCATCATGATTCCAGCGCTGGTCCTCATGTTCAGTGATATCGAGATGTTGCCCACATCTTTCCAGTACCTGATGCTTGCGATTCCCTACACCCACACAATGATAGCCACAAAGGCAGCTTTCCTGGGAGAGTACTTTATCGTGATGAGAAGCATCTTCTTCATCAGCATCTGGACCGTGGCCCTGCTCTATATAGCCGCCAGGATATTCAGCACAGAGCGGATAATCACGGCCAGGTTCACTTTCGGTGATCTTGGGAAGATATTCAAGAGAAAATAAGTCAGATCAAACGACCAGTGAGCTGTCATGGCACGTGAGCAACTGATTTCTATTAACCTCATTCAAGACCGATGAGTTCAAAATTCTAACCCAACTCCTTGGAAAGCTTATCTTGAGACAGGTCCCACCAGTACCCATGAAGCGCGTCCTCGTAATCCAGAATGATCCCCCCGAGACCCTGGGGCTATACGAGACATATCTCCGGGAACGAGCAGCCGTCACGTTAATCAAGGCATATGAGCTTCCCGAAACCGAGCCATTCCTACCAGTGAACGACTACGACGCCTTCGTCATCGGGCCCACCCCCATATCGGCGAACGACGCGTTGGAGCACAATTTCCTCCGCAAGGAGTGGAGTTACCTTAAGGAGATAGCGGACAGCGGCAAGCCCTGCCTCGGAGTCTGCTGCGGAGGCCAGATGCTCTCCATAGTCCTCGGGGGAGAGGTCGTGAAGAGCCCCAGCAAAGAGGTCGGCGGTTATACGGTCAGCCTTACAGGGGACGGGCTCGATGACCAGCTGTTCCACGGGTTCCCCGGCAAGTTCCCCGTATTCCACTGGCACAGCGATATGTTCACTGTGCCTCCCGGGGGAAAGTTGCTGGCAACGGGAACCCCATGCCCCATCCAGGGATACCGGAAAGGCAACGTGTGGGGCGTAATATTCCACCTCGAGATCACCTCAGGGGACGCAAAACGGTGGGCCAGCGCCTACCCCGATGAACCTGCCGTAATCGGAAAAACCGTTGAACAAGTA
>JABXKY010000105.1 GCA_013619005.1 Candidatus Bathyarchaeota archaeon
TCTATGACCTGAGCCTGGTCAGGGATCTCAATGTCCTGCTTCTTGCCGACCTTTATGATCTTGTTTCCTTCGATGAGTATCGTCATCTCTGATTGGGAGGGGCTCCCGGTTCCGTCTATCAGCTTTCCACAGATTATTGCTTTCATTGACATATCTATCACATTACTCCTGAATCAATGAACAGAATACGAATTCTGTACATTTACTAGGTGAACTACTAAAGAAAACGCATTAATTATAAATATTACGTAAAATTGCTGGGATGGCGTGTTGTCTTTACTTGACTATCTCGCGAGAATTGTCAAGGCGATCTACACAACACGATTATTGAGCTGAGGAAACAAATGAGGCTCGTTTCCCCGTAAATGATAAAGAGTATCCCCCGGACTCTTATTCATGGGAGAGAGAATAGCGGTTCTTGGGGCTGGAAACGGTGGGTACGCGTTAGCCTCGGACCTTGCTCTGAGCGGATACAAGGTGAACCTGTTCGAGTTGGAACGGTTCCGTGAGTTTAACCTAAATCCGATAGAGGAGAAGGGCGGCATTGAGCGGGATGGGATGAGGTCGGGACTGGCCGAGATGGATGTTCTTACATCTGATATCGAGGAGGCACTGGACTGTGCTGATATAGTCAATGTGACGATTCCTGCCTTCGCGCACACTGAGTTCATTGAACTCATGGCGTCGCATTTGGAAGGAAAAACGGTGATCTTTTTCCCGTTGAATTTCGCTGACGTGAAACTACGTAGATTCATAGCGGAAAAGGACCTTGGGGTCAAGGCAATTATCGCGGGGGGCGAGACCATGCCCTACGCATGCAGAAGAATGAAGAGACCCGCCTACATATTCGTCAGGTGGACGTTTCCTAGGACAAGGGTCGCCGCGGCGCCAGCTGGAGACACAGCAAGGTTGATGGAGTCCACAAAGGGGTACCCGATAAACCTTGAGCCCGTGAGTTCCACCCTGGAGGTGAGCATGGCCTACGAGAACCCCCTTGGGCACATCCCCATGATGCTTCTCAACGCAGCGAGTATCGAGAGAACTGCGGGTAAATGGGAGATATTCTATGATACACTCGTCGGTGGCAAGGAAAGGGAGGGAAAGCCTCAGAGGTCCCAGGAGAAGCTGATTGAGGCCATCAAGCACGAGCAGAGTGCCGTGTGTGAAAAGCTGGGCTTTAGCTTCGAGGCGGAGCCATATGTGGGTGAATTGCCATCCCCCGCTGTGCCATGGAGTCTGGACACTTACTGGAGTATGACGGACCGCATGAATTACAGGTACCTCACCGAGGACGTGCCCTATGGGCTTGTAACCTGGGCCTCATTCGGGGACCTGGTGGGAGTTAAAACCCCGACACTTGACTCCTGCATCCAGATTTCTTCAGTGTTACTTGATAGGGACTTTAAGGCTGAGGGAATGACCGTTGAAAAACTGGGTTTCGGCGGGATGACCACCAAACAGGTGGTTGATTTCTTCAGGTAACCGGGTTACCCCAGCTCCAATAATGCCTTGACCTTCTCCACCGCGTCAATGGCATCCGAGCCGAAAGTATCAGCACCTGAGGTCTCGGCGTAGTTCATATCCACGAGGGCACCGCCGATGATGACTTTCACCTTGTTACGTAAGCCAGCCTCTTCTAAGGCAACAATCACGTCCCTGAACTTCATCATGGTAGTGGTCACCAGTGCTGACATGCCCAGCACATCGGGTTTTATCTCCCTCACCTTTTCCACGAAGACCTCGTCCGGGACATCTATCCCCAGGTCGAAGACCTCAAAGCTCTCCGCTGAGAGCATGGCGATGACAAGGCTCTTGCCTATATCATGGATGTCTCCTTCAACCGAGCCTATGACGACTCTTCCGCTGTACGGGACCTCCTTATGCTGGCGTTTGATCTCCTCTGTGAGAACATTCATGGCGTCCTTAGCGGTCTCGCCACAGTACATGAGCTCGGTGAGGAATATTGATCCCTCGTTGAACTGCTTTCCAACTATCCTCAATGCACTGGTTATTCCTTGAAGTGTGTCAAGTGGGTCGTATCCAAGCTCGATACTCTTCTCCGCAAGGGGCGCGCTTTCATCGAGGCGCCCCTCCAGAACCACGTCATGTAGTTCCTGTATTATTTCCTCTTTTTTCATCTCTTTCTCTCCCTTTTGGCCACAGATTTAACGTGGTCATCAATGCGTTTCTTTATATCAGCGTCCAGGGGTTCTGGCCAGTAATCCCTCAGAATCTCCTCCACCCTCTCCTGAGCCCTCACAACTGCATCCTTCCCACCTCTGCGTTTCCAGTCCTCGTACTTGCGTCTGTCGAAGAGGGACGGGAAGTACTGTTCTTTTTTGAACCATTTCCTCGTGTGGGCGTTCATGAGGTAGCTGCCCCCGATACCCACCTTGTCGATGACGTCAACCGCGAGGGTCTCCTCCGTTACCTCGATTCCACTCATTATGCGTTTGATGTAACCAACCAAGTCGTTATCAAGAACCATCTTCTCAAAACTGGTACCCATCTCACCCGGCCCCACGGTGCCGACGCTGACATTGTAGTTTATCCCAGCCATGGCGCTGACCATTAGGCTGACCGCCGTATCGTATCCTGCCTGAGGGTCTAGAGCCTTTGACGGGCTTCCTGTACATCCTCTGAATGGGAACCCGTAGTAGTGGGCTATCTCACCACAAGCAGCTTGAACCATGACCCCTTCAGGGCTTCCCATTATGGGTCCATGTGCCGCTTTCTGGTCGAATAAACCCGTGAAGCACATCCAAAGAGCAGGGGAACGGTATTCAGGCTTACCCATAACATACCCCATGACGAGCCCCGCAAGTGTCTCGGCTAACCATAGCACGATTGTACCTGCCAAAGTCGCTGGTCCTGTTGCGTTGGTCATCGGCCCGCTCCCAATGAACATGGGGAGTCCGAGTTCAGTGTACGCGATGAGCTTCTCCAGGTTCCTCGGAAGATACATCAATGGACTCACCGCCTCGTTAAAGCCGAGGCTCATGGGGAACTTTCTGAGTTCATCGATATCCCCCCTCACGGCTATCTCCATCTCTATCTGGTCAAGTGACCCCTGCCTGGCGCTGCCTGTCTCGTCCTCCTTGTCTACCATAAATTGCTTTGTCGTGTCCACAGGTTTCTCCATCATATCCAGCATCATGGCGTATTTCTTCAAACGACGGACTGTGACAGGAAGATCCATGTACTCCTGGGGTGTGCTTTGGGTGCCACCGACTGGGATTCCAGCGACATCAATGTTTTCGCAGGCGCTCACAACCCTGTATGCGTCCTGCATGTCCCTGAGGCTGGGCTGCCTCATTGAGCCATCGGGGGCTACCAGGTACGGGCCGATACCGTGGACGAAATAGACCCTCTCGGTGTCAAGCTTGATGTAATCCCTGGGGTCCCTACCGGCAAAGTTGAATGTCTTGGGGGTTTTATCGAGAGCCTCATCCACGAG
>JABXKY010000019.1 GCA_013619005.1 Candidatus Bathyarchaeota archaeon
TCTGGATACGGTCGTATCAAACGGCAGGCTCAGCAATGACACCCCTTGGACTATCCCCATACTATTGGATGTAACAGAGGAAGACGCCTCCATGTTCAAGGCAGGCGATTCAATAGCCGCAGAGAGCGACGGAGAACTGTTCGCCGTTGTAGAGGTGGATGACAAGTACGGATGGGACAGGGAGGTTTTCAACCAGTACATCTACAAGACCACCGACCCCGAGCACCCTGGCGTAGCCAAGACCAACGGCATGAACCCGGTTCTAGTGGGAGGCTCCATTGAGGTATTCAATGAGTTCCAGGGTACATTCCCCAAGTACAGGCTCAAGCCTGAGGAGACCAGGTTTCTGTTCAAGGAGAAGGGATGGAGGACAGTGGCGGGTTTCCAGACAAGGAACGCGCCTCACATGGGGCACGAGTATGTTCAGAAGACGGCCCTTAGCTTCGTAGATGGATTGTTCATCAACCCCCTCATCGGTAAGAAGAAGGCAGGTGACTTCACTGATATCGTTATCCTTGAGAGCTACGAGGCACTCATCGATTATTATTTCCTCAAGAACTCTGCCACCATGGTGACCCTTGAGATGGAGATGCGTTACGCTGGCCCCAAGGAGGCTATTCATCATGCGATTGTTAGGAAGAATTATGGTTGTAGTCACTTCATTGTGGGCAGGGATCACGCTGGGGTTGGTAGTTATTATGGGCCGTTTGAGGCGCAGGAGATATTTGATGATTACCCGGATCTGGGTATAGCCCCTATATTCTTCCGTAACTTTTTCCACTGTAACAAGTGCGGTGGGCCCCAGAATGACAAGATTTGTCCACATGGGGACGAGGACAGGGAGAACTTTAAGGGCAGGGTTATGAGGCAGCTTCTCTCAGAGGGTAAGAATCCGGATCCGACTCAGATGAGGCCTGAGGTGACAGCGGCCATACTGCGCCACGATAACCCGTTCGTGGAGTAGTCAACCCTATCTTTTTATCGTCCCTTTACATGAACCTGTTATGGCATCCAAAATCAAGGCATCACATATTCTAGTGGAGAAGCAGGGCCAGGCACTGAAGATCATGGAGGAGCTCAAGGGAGGAGCAAAGTTCGAGGATCTGGCAAAAAAGTACAGCACATGCCCATCAGGGAAAAGGGGAGGAAACCTCGGTGCGTTCGGACGCGGCCAAATGGTCAAACCGTTCGAGAAAGCCGCATTTGAACTGAGCCCAGGACAGGTAACACCTGAGCCAGTGAGGACCCAGTTCGGCTATCATATCATAAAGCGAACTGGTTAAAGCCCCACCAGTAGGCGTCCAGGAGACGCGAACGCGCAGTTGTTTGACACTGTGAAGTTGGCTATGGAAGTGAGCTCTGACATATTATATTGTTTCCTAAATCTATTGATTAGATGTTAATAGTTAAGGCTTTATGGTTTGCGACAACGATTTGACTATGAAGCACATCTCAACGGATCACATACACTTCTTTGTGACGGACCTGGACGCGGCCATCGAGTTCTACCAGGACCTCGGGTTCGAGTTCATCCACAAGCTGGAGCACGGCGGCAGGGAGGCGGCCCAGCTACGCTCAGCTTCAGGTCTAATAATCGACCTCAACAAGACGCGCGCATCGGATAACCCAGGTTACAGCCACTACGCTATGCTCGTGGATGAGGTTGAAAAGACATGTGAGGAACTTAAGGCAAAGGGATACGAGGTAGACGGCCCCGTCTACAACAAGGACTCCAAGAGGAAGATCATAACCCTGCGTGACCCCAACGGGTTCCTTGTCCAGCTTGTAGAGGCAGCATAATCTATTCGTGTCTCAGAGCCTCGGCGGAGATGAAGTGTGATAATGATTTACCTGACGGGGACATAGGAGGAATGGGATGAAGATATCATACGTTGTCGGCTCCATCGTGGGTTTCCTCATACTTATGATCGTGTTCATCGTAAGCGTCGTGGGGTGGAAACTGTTCAAGAGGGATTTCCAGTAGACGAGTGAAAACACGGCTCTGACGTACCGACTTGATAGGATCATTCTGAGGCCATGGGTGGCTAATGCATCAATGGAAAAGGCGAGGGCGAACCTACGCCGTTAAATTTTCAGGTAAAAAAATGGGGGATTAGACGCTGTCCTTCATCCTGCGGTAGAAGGTGTAGTCTACGTACTCCCTGTGGGGGCTCTCCACCTGATCCATGAGCGGGATGGTTCGCTCCCTCTTCTCCAGGATCTTGTCGGTAACGGTGAAGATGTAGCAGTCACTGCCCGCACCTGACCCATACGCGCTCATGAGAACCTTGTCCCCGGGCATGGCGATGTCAAGCACACCCGCGAGGCTCGTGGGGCATGAACCCGAGTACAGGTTTCCTATCCTCCTTGCCACCAAGCCTGGCTCGAGTTGCTCCATGGTGAAACCAACCTGTGATAGCGCCCTCTGGGGGAACACGCCGTTGGGGCTGTGCGCGATCGCGTAGTCGATGTCCTTGGGGTTCATGTCCGCCTTCTCTAGCAGCCTCTTCGTCGCCGTGAGCACATGCTTGAAGTACGCTGGCTGGCCGGTGAACCGGCCGCCGTGCCTCGGGTACTTTTCTCCCTCCCGCCTGTAAAAGTCAGGGGTATCGCTTGTGTATGCAACGTAGTGATCCAGTGTAGCGATCACATCCCTTCGCCCAAAGATGAACGCCGTCGCACCCGCACCTACCGTGTAGTCCAGAGCGTCCCCTGGGGCCGCCTGGCTGTTGTCAGCCCCAATGACCATGACGTGCTCCCCGCCGAAGGCCGGGAAGTTTACCAGCGCGGCCGCGTCGATGAACATGTCGGTGGCCGCCTTGCACGCGAACTGGGTGTCGACGCCCCCCGAGAAGAAGCCGTCCTCGAATTTCTCGCCCAGCTCAAGGACCTGGCTCACCGTTGCCATGATGGGCTTCACGGCGTATGTGGGTGACTCGCTTCCAACGAAGCATTTCTTGACGTAGCTGCTGTTGAGCCCCGCGTGTATCAGCGCCCTCTTTCCGGCTTCCACCGAGAATGTTGTGGTGTCCTCATCGGCGAACGGCAAGGTGCGCTCCGTTACGCCGAGGATCCCTTTCCCATCGTTCTTGATTCTGTACTTGGGGATGTACGCGCCGTACCCGACTATTCCCGGTCTATCGATCTCCTTGGAGGGCTGAACCTCCACGTACTCCTGGCGGGGATAGTACTCGTCCGCGAATGTGAAGTTGAGGCTGGAGTAGTAGACGAGGCCATCATGTCCGTCGGCGTATGTCCTGCGGAACCTGGGGACCAGCGGTCGCCCGATGTACTGGTTAATGTCATCAGTCTGTCCTGGGGTGTGATCGGTTATCCTGCCTGGTAGCTTGACGTTATCGAACTGGGCTACCCCCGTCAGGTAAGTGTCCAGGTACTTGAACTGGGAGGTGGGCGCGGAGATTATCGAGCCAGAGTAGAA
>JABXKY010000097.1 GCA_013619005.1 Candidatus Bathyarchaeota archaeon
GCACTAATTCCTTTACATGTTCCTACACCGAAGGCAAAGGAGAACCCCTGACAGAGTGCCCGGTGAACCGCAAGAGGGAGCAAATTCGTGGTGATACTGAGGAAAGGTGAGGGCAAATAATCAGGGTGCTTCTAGTTGATGACGACAAGTACCTTCAGGAAGTGTATCAGGCCTTGTTCCTCTTTGGAGGTGTCAAGGTTGTCTCTCAGGCATTAGATGGGATACAGGCAGTGGAGAAATATCAGGAATTAGATGAGAAGCCCGATGTCGTTCTCATGGATCAGAGGATGCCAAGGTTGGACGGGATAGGGGCCACACAGAGGCTTAAGCAGATAGACCCTGATGTCAAGGTGATCTTCCTAAGTGCCGATGATACTTCGGAACAGCGGGCCCTTGACGTGGGCGCATCGATGTTCCTGTCGAAGCCCGTGCAAATCGAGTTCCTGTTCGACTCGATCAAGGAATTGGCTTCTAGGTAGAGTTTACCATTCTGTTAATCGGTCTCGAAATAAATGTTGTTAACACAACTACCCCGATTGGTCTGTGGGCTTACTCAAGGATCATGATCGCAGTGTTTACTGCTGGGATGGTTCCCTCGATAGTTTTTTGTTGTTTCAAGTCCAATGCTTTCTGATACATATTGGACGAGAAAACTTGCTGTGAGCCAAAGGACATCAAGGGGTTCACCGAGGAATTGGAGAAACATCCCGGTTTCTTCACATACTACTGGGACGACAAGAAGGGAAAGATCTGGCTTGAGGTGGATAAGTTTGACAAGGAGTTCCTGTATTATAGCAGTCTGAAGACTGGGGTCGGCAGCAACGATATCGGCCTCGACAAGAGTCAGTTGGGGGATAGGAAGGTTCTCAAGTTCGAGAGGGTCGGCCCCAAGGTGCTGCTTACCCAGGTTAACTATGATTATAGGGCCTTGAGTGACAACTCTAAGGAGGTGGAGGCCGTTGAGGATGCGTTCGCCAAGTCCGTCGTGGGCGGCTTCGAAGTCGCTGCCGAGGAGGACGGCAAGGTTCTCGTCGATGCCACTGGCTTCTTCCTTAAAGATGCCAAGCATGTGGTCAACAGGCTCAAGGACAAGGAGCAGGGCGAGTACCAACTTGACGAGAAGAGGTCGGCGATATACCTGCCCGCGACAAAGAACTTCCCGCTGAACACTGAGGTTGAGGCGACGCTGACCTTTGAGGGCAAGAACCCCGGTGATTGGCTTAAATCCGTCTCACCTGACCCCGAGGTAGTCACCGTCAGGGTGCACCATAGTTTCGTCCAGCTGCCGGACGATGACTATGAGCCGAGAAAGTTCGATATCAGGAGTAGCTACTTCGCGAACAAGTACATGGACTACGCGACGCCGGTCACTGAGCCCATCGAGAAGCGTCTCATCTGCAGGCACAGGCTCAAGAAGAAGGACCCAAGCGCCGAGATCAGTGAGCCCGTTGAGCCCATCGTCTACTACGTTGACCCGGCCGTACCCGAACCAATTAGAACCGCCCTCGTCGACGGCGCTGCCTGGTGGAACCTTGCATACGAGGCAATAGGGTACAAGGACGCGTTCAGGGTGGAGATACTGCCAGATGACGCAGACCCCATGGACATCAGGTACAACATGATCAACTGGGTGCACAGGTCAACTAGGGGCTGGAGCTATGGCATGACCATAAACGACCCCCGCACCGGTGAGATCATCAAGGGAAACGTCTCCCTCGGCAGCCTCAGGATTAGGCAGGACTTTATGATAGCCATGGGCCTCATGGGCGAGTACAATGAGGACGGGGACAACTCGGATGAGGCATTCCAGATGGCGCTGGCCCGCATCAGGCAGCTTAGCGTCCACGAGGTGGGTCACACCATCGGTCTGGGCCACAACTACGCCAGCAACCTCAACGGCAGGAGCAGCGTCATGGACTACCCCGCCATGTGGGTCAAGGAGAAGGACGGCAAGCTGGACCTCTCCGAGGCGTACGAGGTGGGTGTGGGAGAGTGGGACATAGTCAGCATCAACTACGGTTACCAGGACTTCCCCGAGGGAACAGACGAGGACGCGGAGCTTGATAAGATCCTCAACGACGCGTTCAGCAGGGGGCTCTACTTCCAGCCCAGCAGGGACGCCGGACCGGGAAGCCCCAGCCCATACGCCGCGTACTGGATTAACGGAGTGGACCCGGTGGACGAACTCAACAGGATGATGGGTGTGCGCAAGGTAGCCCTCGAAAGCTTCGGCGAGCACAGGATAAGGTACGGTACCCCCATGGCCAGGCTTGAGGAGCCCCTTGTCACCACGTACCTGTTCCACAGGTTCCAGCTTGACTCAGCTGCTAGCGTTATCGGTGGGCTCTACTACCACTACAAGGTCAGGGGAGACGTACAGAAGCACCCCGAGATAGTACCAGCCGAGAAGCAGTACGCGGGAATCGAGGCCATGCTTGGGACCATCAAGCCCTCTGCTCTAGCGCTACCCGAGCCGTTGAGGAATATCATGCCGCCGAGGCCCCAGCACTTCCCGGACCACAACGACGTCTTCCCTGGTAAAACTGGTCTAACCTTTGATGCCTTCGCCGCAGCGGAGACCGCGGCAGGTTTGAGTGTTAGCGTTCTGCTTCACCCCCAGAGGGCGGCGAGGCTGGTAGAGTACCATGCTAGGGACCCGAGTGCGCCAGGGCTCGTTGAGTTGATTGACAAAGTCCTGGACGCGACCTGGCTCAGGTCGTACGATGATCCGTATCACCAGGAACTCCAGAGGGTCGTCAACAACACCGTGCTCTACTACCTAGTGGAGCTGGTGAAGAGCCAGGAGGTGCCAGCCATTGTTAGGAGCGTTGCACTGTACAAGCTGCACGACCTTAACGCGAAGCTGGAGGACGTGGAGACCGAGGACGAGTTGACCCTTGCCCAGCACTGGTACCTTGACTCGGTCCTTGAGCTCCTTGAGGAGAACCCGGATGCGGTCAAGTTAACCCCTCCGGCGAAGCCGCCGATGGGAGCCCCCATATAAAAAAAGGGTAGCCTAGGCTACCTTGTCCACCACTTTTCTGAGCTCGGTGCAGATCTGGAGCATTAACGAAACGTCTCCCCCCGCCACGAGTACTTTGGCTCCCTTTCCAATGGAGTTGGTCACTGATTCCTCGAAGGGCGCGTAGAGGAAATATGCCAGGGGCACATCGTACTCGTCACACTTTTCCATCAACAGCTCCCTGGCGCTCTGGGTCTTGGGGTTGTTGACTTGGGCGAAACCGCAGCTCATGGAGTAGTCCCTGCCACCGAAGAATACGAAATCGACGCCCAGGATTCCCTCAATGTTGTCCACGGATTTCTGGTTCTCTATAAGAGGCACCACCAGGACTGTCTCTTATACACATCTGACGCTG
>JABXKY010000123.1 GCA_013619005.1 Candidatus Bathyarchaeota archaeon
GACCTAACTCTATAATCACTCTTTTTTTTGATTTATGCAATTATAGCCCTTGCTTTTTTATGACATATTAGATCCCGGCATAGCCTTCCGGACAGTTTTTTTGGGTCAATTATGGCTCTAGTTAGGAATATCATAAACGGGTTACCGGTGTATCTCTCTACGATGTCTGGTTCAACCCCTACTGAGGAATTTGATATCTTCAAGGTGTTGAGCGACAACTCGCCTAGCATGATCTTCGTCAACGATTTCCAGAAGGTCGTCTACGTGAACATGAAATGCACCGAGGTGCTGGGGTTCACCAGAGAGGAGTTTCTGAACCAAGATTTCAACTTCATTGAATTAGTGACTGAGGAGTCCAGGGAGGGCATCACAGCCTCCTTAGCCGAGCATTGCAAAGGAAACGAGGTCGAACCCACAGAGTATGTTCTATTCACAAAGACCGGCAAGCCGATCCATGTTATTTCTCGACCAAGCTGGTCAAGTGGGGGGAAAGATTGCCATACTCGGTATCGTCACCGATATATCAGAGTACAAGCTCGAGAACATTCTCACGAGGTCCGAGGAAAAATACCTCAAGCTCCTTGAGGGCTCAAAGGACGGAGTTTACGGCATCAAAGGGGACGAGTTCATTTATGTGAACACACACGCGACTGTCTCCATGACATTCCCCATAAAATAGACGCACCGGGGAAACTTTAACCAATTTTCAAGCAAGATTATTCAAAAGCAAGCGACCACATCAGTACCAGATTGATATGCGAAGCTTCAAGGACATAACAGCAGACGAGGAGGCACACGCCCTAGCCCTCCACAAGGAGGCCGTGGTCATCGATGCGAGCCTCGTCGGCTACACCGATTACGTGGGGGAGGACCTCTGGGTCGACGACCTCCTGGGAGGAGGCATAACAGCGTCAAACGCCACGGTCTGCATGGGGACACAGCTGGGCGAGGCGCTGCGGGAGCTCAAGGGCTACCATAGCTGGGCCAAGCGCAGCGAGGACAAGTCGCTCATCGCCACCTCAGCGGCTGACATCATGAGGGCCAAGAAGGAGGGCAAGCACGCCGTCATATTCGGCCCCCAGGACAGCCAGTTCCTTGAGGGGACCGTTGCCTTTCTCAAGATAGCCTACGAGTACGGCATCAGGATCATCCAGCTTACATACAACTACAGGAACTCGGCAGGCGACGGCTGCAGCGAGAAAAAGCAGGCGGGCCTCAGCAACTACGGGTTCGACCTGGTGGAGGAGATGAACAGGCAGGGCGTGCTAATCGACCTTAGCCACACGGGTGACCCAAGCAGCGATGACGCCATCGAGCACAGCAAGGACCCGGTGAGCTTCACCCATACTCTGCCCAGGGCCAACAACCCCAAGGAGCTCAGTGACTTCGCCAAGTGGAACAACAAGTACACGTTCTACGGGGGCTGGTTTGATTACACCGCGAGGCGCTCCAAGACCGACGACCAGATCCAGGCATGCGCCGAGAAGGGAGGCGTCATAGGGATTACACCGTTCTTCGCCAAGAAGGCTGGAAACAGCACCCTGACCGACGATATCATCGACCAGATAGATTACACCGCTGACCTTGTGGGAGCCAAACATGTGGGCTTCGGCAGCGACGTGGACTTTAACAGCACCCTGGACAGGATGGCGTACATGAGCCAGCACCCCGAGAACGTTGACGTCACCTACTTCCCGGCCCTGGACAAGGACTGGGGGTACGGTTGGCTGCGGTACATGCCCAACCTGACAAAGGGGCTGGTGGCACGGGGCTACTCAGACCCCGAGGTCAAGGGGATAATCGGCGAAAACTTCTTCAGGCTCTTCAAAAAAGTCTGGAGAGGCTAGACCCTCTCCCAAACGAGGTGGGAGCTCAACATCATCCCGCCGACAAGCTGCAACGGAGTGCTCAGGGTCAACCGGTTGCCATCGAACTCGAAAAAACGCTCCTGCTTATCCCCGATCCAGTTGGGGAACAGACTCACCTCGATGTGGTGGTAGACACTATCCCCCGCCACCTCGTACCTCCCGCTGTAGGAGATGTACCCGTTCAGTGCCTCCACCTTCTCCTCGACGGTCCCTCCCCTGATGTCCCCAGAGGCGAACTCGGAGCGGCCCTCCTTCATGAACGCCACCGACATGTACCCGTCTGCGCTGTAGATGATGTAACCCGTCCTAGAGCCCCTCCTGTGGAGGCTGCCGTCCTCTTTCCTCGTCTCAACCGAGGCCAGGCGCCATGTGCCGATAAAATCCTCTCTAGCCAAATCAATCAATGAAAATATGAAGCAACTCTGGATAAGAGTTGGGGATATTAGTTGTTCGGAATGGCGAGAAGCTCGCTCTTCCTCACGCCAACGTGGCGCAGAGCACAGACGTTCTTTGCCTCGTTGTAGACATCGGACGCCAGCTTCCCGAGGACCATCTCGTGCGCGAGCTGGTCGAAGGTAAGGTTCTCCGCCTTGTCAAGGACTATGGCCTCCATAACCTTCCTGATGGCGAACTCCTTGCTGGTCTGGATCCTGCGCTGAGTCATCGCGGTAACGACGACCTTGACCCTGTAACCGTCCTTTGTGTATACCCTGAAGAATCCGTCTACCTTTGTGCTTCGCCTGCGGACCAGGCTCCTAAGGTAATCACGGAGATATTCATGGCCTTTGAATACTGTCCGGGCGGTGTGTCCCTCGATCTCATCGACCTGGAAGTACATCTTCATGTACTCTTGACTAAAGTCGCCCGTAATTGCTGCGAGGGTAGTCTCGAAGACCCTTCCCTCGACCTTCTCTGGGTCGTCACTGGGGGTCTCGCCCACCTTTGTCTCGCCGAAATAGCGTGGAAGAATGATGTCATACCATTCCTTTCTACGCCATTTGTCCCTTGTTGCCCTGGACAATGTGTCATTTATCTCCTATTTCAGTGACTACTCCATGCACCGCAGTCATATATAGGTTTTGAAAGAACTGACTCGAAAACATTATACGGTACCTTTCCATGCCGTTCCTCTGTATGATATTAACCATAATCGTCAATGATGCACCGTACGGCATCGAGAAACCGTGGAACGCGTTCAGGCTAGCGTCCACGTCAAGCACAGAGGAGATCGGGATGAAGGTCCGCCTCTTCCTCATGGGGGATTCGGTTGCCTCGGCCAAGAAGGGTCAGAAGACCCCAGACGGCTACTACAACATGGAGAAGATGCTCAAGGTCCTGGTCAACAAGGGCGTTGAGATTAAGACCTGTGGCTCGTGTATCGATACAAGGGGACTCGATATTGAGGACTTGGTGGAAGGTGTTGAGCGCGGGACTATGAAGATTCTAGCCACCTGGATCAAGGAAGCCGATAAAGTAGTCTGCTTCTAAAACCC
>JABXKY010000174.1 GCA_013619005.1 Candidatus Bathyarchaeota archaeon
ACGACATATTGGGTCTCTCGCAAGAACCCTAGTAGATAGTATATTAAGCGTTGTTCAGAATTGAGCCAAAATTGGTGTTAGATAGTAACCTCGGCGGACTTTTTTCCTGACCAGTCATCGATGTCGATGTACGCGACCACTGTGCCGGGAATCCCGTTACTGGTGGCGAACCTCTCCCTGGCCTCCAGGTTGGACTCTTGGTGATCAGCCATGACCCTGAACGCGTGCTTCTTCTCATCCACGTCATCGATGAACACCACCTTCCCTTTGAACATCACCGAGGCGTACAAGTGGCTACACTCCCCCTTATGGTAGCCGTGGTCCTGAAGCGCCTGACCCCATACACGGGGGTTCTTCCTCAGGACGGATAGTTTCCGGCCCTCGCTTGCCATATGGATGTACACCCGGTTCCTCTCCTCGTCGTAGGCGTGGCTCAGGGACACCAGGTACGGCTCACCGTCGTCAACCATCGCTAAAGTGAGGTACGGTTGAGACTTGAGCACCTTCACCATTGACTCGTTGTCGGTGAACTCCTTTTCCTTCCTTCGTATGTGGTAACGCATACCTAGTCTTCAACGGCGGCTCTATAAAAGCTAAAAACCCGTGGGTCATGGATTGGGTATGGCTCCGGTCCCACTCATTTTAGACTACGTTCGGGCCGTTCTTTCAATCGCCATGCTCGGGTACGCGTCCTACAAGGACATGAAGACCCGGGAAATACACGACTACGTCTGGCTGTTCCCGGCTACTGGGGGAGCGGTTCTGGGCATCTACGAGTTATTCATTGGCACAATATCCGTGATGGACATCGGGATATCCGTGGGCTTCATGGCCGTATTATCAGGTATCCTGTGGTACTTCCGGCTATTCGGTGAGGCCGACCTTCTGGCGTTCATTGCATTGTCCATAATCCACCCCAGGACCCCTGGCTTCGGGTTCATCGGATATCCGCCGCTGCTGTTCTCGTTCACCCTGATCGCCAACTCTGCCCTATCGGGGCTGCTGGCGGCGTTCTACACGTTGGCTTCAAACCTGTCCCTTAGCACAAGGGTGCCACTGTTCGAGGCGCATCCCGAGGCCTCAACGCTAACCAGGTTAGGGTTGATGTTCACCGGGGAATACAAGGCACTTGGGGATATCAGGGGTCCCCCGTTCGAGTACCCCCTTGAGGTCAGGGGGGGACTGGTCTTGAGGCCTGACATCTGGGACGATGACAAGGCAAACAACGAGCTTAGAATTCTAAAAGAGAAGGGACGTGAGAGGGCGTGGGTCTCCGCGACCCTTCCTTACATCGTTGTCCTGTTCGTTGGGTACCTGATCTCGGTGTGCTTCGGGGACGTCATGTTCACATTGATGGCCTGGGCCACCTCGTGATCACATGCGCCGGAGGATGGAGCCGGGTCTGGCCCCGTTGTGTGCCCCGTTATCCACCACTACCTCGCCGTTGACGAGCACGTAGGGGATGCCCTTGGGGTACGTCACAGTTAACTCGGGGTGACCCGTGTGGTCCAGCGCGTCCAAGTCCATGAGAACTATGTCGGCGTGGGCCCCAGGCTGTAACGTTCCCCTGTTCTTGAGCTTGTAGGTCTTGGCGGGGATGGTGGATGTCTTCCGCACGGCCTCCTCCATGGTGAGGAAGTCGCTGTCCCTGACGTACCTCATGAAGAACTTGGGGTAGCCGCTGAAGGTGTCCGGTAGCGGGGTCGCGTATGGCGGAAACTCCCTCATCGTGTTCTTGTCGTCGATTATCCCCACGTCTAGCCCAGCGGTGCCCAGTGGATGCTTGAAGAACTCCTTCATCTGGGCCTCGATGCCACGGTAATCGGTGTGAGCACCCATGCTATCGGGGTCCATGATTATCAGGTCACAGAGCGCGTTCCATGGGTCCTTCTCAATTATCTTGGACGCCACATCAAGGGTGACGCCGGCGAACCTCTCGTCACTGTGGGTGACGATCTTGAAGTTCTCTGCCCAGTGGGGGTTGACGCACGGGTTGATGACGAGCCTCTGGAACAGTTTCCCCGACGCTATCTCGTCCCATACCTTCTCCCTGAACTCCTGGACCTTGAGCCACTGAACCAGCTTCTCACGGCTTCCCAGGAGCCTGAGCCACTGGGTGAAGTGGAGGCTGCACAGGTACGGGAGGGGCTCCCAGCACTCCCAGGGGATCACGTCGAAGTTGATGTCCAATCCCTCGACGACAGCATCGTTAATGGGCTTCAGGGTCTCCAGTCCAACTGTCTTGCCTATATCAGGGGTCATTGGGGGGACAGTGTGCCACCCTGGGGCCAGGTGGGCTATGTTCATCCTCACACCGGTAGCCCTGGCGGTCTCGATGACCTCGATGATGCCCTCGATGGGCTCCGCGCTGTAGGACCCCATCTTAACGTCCCTCCTGCGGCCGGTTCGCCTCCAGTGGGGAACATATATTCCGTCATACTCCTTGAGCGCCGAGACACATTGGTTCATCTCGTCCTTGGACGCGAAAACGTCGGGGTCATAGTCCAGTCCAGATGATAACCCGTTGCAGCCATCTACCATGGCATGGTGGATGAGCTCCTTCATCGAATCGACCTCTGCCTGGGTGGCTTCTCTCTTGTAGTCCTCGCCCATTACGTGGACCCTTATGGTGCCGTGCCCCACCAGTGGGACATAGTTGATGCTGATGCCCTGTCCCTCGATGAGCTCAAAGTACTCGGCCATGGTTCTGTAATCGATGGTCCACCCGTACTTTTCACGCATCATCTCGTTCACCTCGTCCAACGGAAGCAGGTTTGGTCCGTGGTACAGGTAGGGGCGCTTCTCGTAGACCTCGTTTCCGAGTACACCTGGAGCCCTTACGAACTTGTTCAGCGGAGCAGGGCTCCCACCGCACTGGCCCGCCACAACGGTGGTGCAGCCCTGCATGACGGCGCTCTCGCAGTTGGGATACCATGCGAAACCCCAGTCGCCGTGGCTGTGGGGGTCGATAAAACCGGGGAGGGCGTAGAGACCAGACGCATCGATGATCTTCTCGGCGTCCCCGCTAAGGTTTCCCGTATCTAGAACCCGGCCATTTTTGACGCCTATGTCGCCGATGTACTCCTTGTTTACACCGTCAACGACTCTGGCGTCTCTGATAATAACATCATAATCAGCCATATCAATCACAATAATATACGCTGTGCGGATAAAAAAATGGTGAGATAGAGCATCTGAAAGCTCAAATCATCGATTGTCTATGAAATGGTGGTCGTCTCTCTGTGAAGAAAACTCTATGGAGCCCGCTGAGGGTGACGGCTTAAATCTAGGTAAGCAATTAGCTTGCGCGCGCTTGTGTCAAAAATGGTGCGGAGGGTGGGACTCCCACACACATTTAC
>JABXKY010000166.1 GCA_013619005.1 Candidatus Bathyarchaeota archaeon
GGTAGCCTCGTTCCCTATGCAGCTGAGGACGTTGAGGGTCTCGGATAGCAGGTTCCCTCATGGACAGAGCAGGGCCCTCAACGTCCTCAGCTGCATAGGGAACGAGGCTACCGTGGTCGAGGGGGACGCGAAGGGCGCAAAGGGCATTGTGGTGGGCAAGCATGGAGGAATCGAGCACGTTATGGTGGACTTCCAGCCGGAGGTTATGGAGCAGCTCGTGATTGAGGACAAGGTCATGATTAAGGCATATGGACAGGGGCTTCAGCTACTGGACCTCCCCGAGGTAAAGATGTTCAACGTCAGCCCGGAGTTCCTTGAGGTTCTTGACCCCAAGATCGAGGAAGGCAAGCTACAGGTTCCCGTCACCCACAAGGTCCCCGCGGCGATTATGGGATCGGGTCTTGGCAGAGCCCATGTAGCGTCGGGTGACTACGATATCACCATGTTCTGCGAGGACACATGCGAGGAGCACGGTTTGAACGATTTGTGCTTGGGGGACATCGTGGCCATCATGGACTCGGATCAGAGCTATGGGAGAATATATAGGCGTGGATCGATGAGCATAGGTATCATCACCCACAGTAACAGCTACATAGCGGGGCATGGACCGGGCGTCACGACTCTGTTCACCTCGACCAAGGGACTCATCAAGCCAGTTATTGACGGTGACGCCAACATCGCGAAAATAATGGGTCTCAGGGACGACCTATAATTCTCTTTTTTTTGAATAGGGTTAGAGGAAAACCTCTGGCTCCCTGCGCACGCCGTGCTCGGTTGAGAGCCACTTCGCTGCCTTGAGGATGCCCTCGTGCTCCCAGTGCCGTGCCCCAGTGGGGCAGTTCTGCACGCAAGCGGTGCAGGCTGTGCATCTCTCCTTCTCTGTCTCGACGATGTCAGTGACCTCGACACAGCCCGTTGGGCACACCCTGGCGCACATTCCGCAGAGAATACAGGAATCAGGGTCGGTCTCAGGGCTCCGTGGATCGCCTCCGCCTCCCTTGCGGTAGGGGTGATTTCCAGGGATCTCCAAGTCCGGGATTTCCCCCATACCCTTGATCTTCTCCATGACCTTGGCGCCGAAATCCATTGCCTTGCTGATGTCCTCGCCGTCGGGGCGACCGGTAGCGATTGGTGAGTCCTCTGAGTCAAAACTGTGTTGACCTATGAAAGCGGCTCCCGCCACCGCCTTGAACCCAAGCTCCTCTGTGATGTCCTTGAGCTCCAGTAGGGCGTCCTCGAACGCCCTGTTACCATAAACGGCCACTAGAACAGCTGGCGTGCCGTCACCCTTGACTTTCTTGATCCTGTTGACGGCAACCGCTGGGATCCTGCCGCTGTAGACTGGAGCAGCGATGACGGCCAGTTCGTCCTTAGCCAGTGAGTGGCTCTTGAACTCCGCGTCTGGAGGAGTGAGGTCGATAACGTCATAGTCGAGGTCCATTCCTTTTCTGATGGCCTCGACGGTTCTCTTGCCTGTGCCCGTCGGTGAGTAGTATACTAGTTTAATTTTGCTGATATTCATAGGTAGAAGTGTTCGTTTATCATTGTAAAGGGTTACGGGTAATTCTTTTACTGGTTAATTTTATTGCCTATTAAACAAAGTATAGGGTATGAGTGACCATCTTTTCCCGCACCACACTAACCCTGGTGCCAATTCTTACAGGCAGAAGATTCTGCCCCTCCGCGACAGGATGACCGTCTACAACGGCTGGTTGATGAATAAGCTAGAGAAGCTGCTTCCAGGCATGATGGACGAGACGGGCATCGATCTGTGGGTTGTAGTTGCCCGCGAGTATAACGAGGACCCTGTAATCATGAGCCTCCTGCCAGAGCCCAACCTCTACGCGAGGAGGCGCACTATACTGCTATTCCACAGACAGCCAGAAGGGGTTGAGCGTCTCGCGGTCTACCGTTATGGTTTCGGGGATTTCTACAAAGGAGTCTGGAACCCTGACGAGGAGGAGCAGTACGAGTGCCTGGCCAATATAATCAAGGAGAAAAACCCGGAGAAGATCGGTATCAACGTATCAAACACCTTCGCCTTCGGGGACGGTCTGACCCATGGAGAGTACACCCTATTGGTGGACGCCCTGGGCGATCTCTCGGAGAGACTGGCGCCAGCCGAGACCCTGTGCATCAGGTGGCTTGAGACAAGGAGTGATGAGGAGCTTCAGGCCTACCCAATGTTAGTTGAGCTCACTCACGCGATCATTCAGGAGGCTTTCAGCAGCAAGATCATCACGGCAGGCGTGACGACAGTTGATGACGTGCAGTGGTGGATACGCCAGAAGATGCTTGACCTGGGTGTTGAGATGTGGTTCCCCGCGACGGTTGACAGGCAAGGACACGGCGACAGCTACGAGGACAACGAGAGGACGAGGGTAATCCACAGGGGAGACCTGCTTCACTGCGATGTGGGCTTCTACTACCTGGGACTGGCCACTGATGTACAGCAGAACGCATACGTTCTCAAACAGGGTGAGACGGACGCCCCGCAGGGTCTAAAGGATGCCCTGATTGACGCGAACAAGCTTCAGGACTTCCACGCCTCGGCTATGAAGACTGGAAGGACGGGAAATGAAATCCTCAAGGAGGCACTGGACAACGCCTGGGCGGATGGCATCAAGCCCTCCATATACACTCACCCACTTGGTGTTCACGGACACGCAGCGGGCCCAACCATCGGGCTATGGGATCAACAGGGAGGCGTCCCGGGCAGAGGCGACTATCCGCTCCATCCAGATACATGCTACGCCATTGAACTCAACGCCAAGAGGGAGGTCCCGGAGTGGGACAACCAGGAGGTCAGGATGAGCCTGGAGCAGGATGCATGGTGGACGGGTGAGGAGCTCGTGTTCATGGCTGGCCGGCAGAAAAAGCTGTATCTAGTCAGCTAATCTCTTTTTATAATTTATTTTGATGTAGAAAATTAATGCAGGTTATTCGGCTACCTGCCGAAGAGCCCCTTGAGGAATCCGCCGCTTCCCTTTGGCTTGCATGTGTAGCAAGTCTTCTTATGGGATGCACCGCATTTTACACAAAAATCTTTCTCACATGTTTTGCATGTGTATGTCTTTACTTGTTCGGATCCACAGATATCGCATTTTCCCATTCGTTTCAACTCGTTAGATATAGAGGGATTGGAACGATTAATATGTTAAAGACATTGACTTGTTTCATTAATGCAACTTGACAGGACAAAACATCTCAAAAAGACTTGTTTTTACTGTGGTCTGGTTAAAACCCATGCCTACATGACATTAATAAACAAAAAAAGTGTAAATATTTCTGTTTTGAGAAAAGAGGCGATATTATTAGCCGATTTCAGTTATTATAGTATATATCATGAT
>JABXKY010000008.1 GCA_013619005.1 Candidatus Bathyarchaeota archaeon
CTCTAACACCGATATGGTGAAGTGCAGTGAGCTGTGTACGGCTCCACTCTGGTTCAGGTTACAGTTGAAACCACCGTCCCCCATCTGCAGTGAAATCAAAAAATCGATAATCGATTCAATTGAAATCACTGGAACCTTAAAGTAGCAAGCATAGTTCAGGAACATGCCGTTCACGCAGACATCGCTGTTTTTAACCGTCTTACCGGGGTTGACGCCTCCATCACTCCCCTTGCGATCCCGGAGTATCAAACCAATAGTCTCCTTGATGGGCTGGTTATCTGGGTCGATGCCCAGGTTCTTTAGATCAAGTAACGTGTAATGAGAGGAGATCCATTTGGGTTGGTAGAAGCCACGTCCCCAATGTCCATCCTTGTTGCGATGTGAGAGGAACTGTGCACCCCAACCCTCTGTCGATATTCTTTTCCTCAACGCCGGTAGTTCTGTGTCCAATAGGTCCCGGTTGACCTGGTACTGAACCGAGACATCCCCGTCAAGCAGCCAGCTAATATTTTTTCCATCCATTCTTATCAAAACCGAATACGAGTACCGTGACCTTAACCTACTACCGACTGTAGCCCAAGGGGTTTAATTAATATTCATGAGCACGCGTTTTATTAGTAAAATATAGGTCTACAAGTCATAGGATGTTCTCGAAGTGTTAATTCTAGTACTTGTTGAACCTTCTTGCCCTGACGAAGCCGTAGAGTTTGATACCCGTTTTCTCCGCTACTCTGATACCTGACAGCAGTGGAGCCGAGATGCTGCACATCACAGGTATTCCTGATCTTGCTGCTTTAAGCACCATATCCCCTGATAGGCGGCCGCTACATGCAAGGATACACCGGTTGAGAGGTATCCCATGGATCAGCCCTGAGCCGATTACCTTGTCGACGGCGTTGTGGCGGCCCACATCCTCTGTGCTTGCGGTGAAATCGTCGTCCATGCAGCTGAGAATGGCCGAGTGGGTGCCACCGGTGGCCTTGAAGTTGGTTGATTCCTCGTTCAGTGCTCTCATCAAATCGAAGATAATCTTCGGGTTGGGGGTTTCTATCTCATCAATCCTTAACTCTTCGAGGACGCTACCGTCGACGGCCTCTGTGTTACAAGCCGTTGTGATTAATCGTTCCCTTTCGAACCCTATCTCGGTTAAATCAACGGGTTTTTTCAGGTGTATTTCAGCTCTGCCCTCGCTGAATGATTCCTCCTCGATGTCATTTATGTGTTTGATGACGCCCTCAGTTAGGAGGTGACCAAGGGCTAACTCCCTCAGTTTTTCCGGGGATGATATCAACGTGCGGAAGGGTAGATCATCGACGAATATGCAGAACGGGGTGTCTACGGCTACTTTGTCGTCTAGAATACGGGTGGAACCGTCATTGCTGACTCGTTTTACCTTGACGCCTTCTCGGAACATTGTACACCAGTAATCACTCGAAACCCGGGGGTTAAAAGAGGTTCTATGAGGGCTTTGCCTGTGACCGTTTCTGTGTCATGATCTTGACGATATCCCTATGACGCAATGTGTAGTCCTTGGGCAGGCGAAGCCCAGTTCTGGCATCTATGGCCAGTATGAAGTTCTCGGCGAGGCGCGAGTGAACCGTCCTCGCCAGGTCGATGGGCTGGTCTTCGTTCTCCATGAGGTGGGCATCCGGCAGTATGTTCCCGTGGCCATCGCTGTACTTCGCCTCGTTGCTCACCGGGTACACCATGTTTCTCCTGAGGAGCTTGAAAGCCAGGGTGTTGAGCGCCTGCTGGATCCCGGTTCTCATGTACCTGTACATGACCTTTTCCTCGATGTACTGTATCGCCTTCTTCTGGTCAATGGTGAGCCTGTCCTCATCCACTATCTGGAACGTCTCCTGTCCTGGTGAGTAGCGTATCAGCCCACTCTTATCAGCGCGCCTCAGGGCTAGCTCGGCCTCGGCTGAGCAAGCCGCTACAAGGGAGTGAGAGTGATATTCAATGAGTTTTTCCAGGTTTTCCTCTGCGGTGGGCAGGTCCATCTTGTTCGCCATTATGAGGGTGGGTTTAATGATGGGGAGGAGCCTGTGTGAGAACTCCAGGGTATCCTCTGGTGTCCAGTTGGGGAAGGGCTTCTCGCTCAGCTCCGCTTCCACTAGAGCCTTTGCTATATGCTCCGGTTTGGTCTTGATGCCGGTGAGTGACTTGCTCAGCTCCTCCTCGTAGCTGGTGTAAACGGCGTCCCGCATGATATTCGGCCTGTTCCTGTCTATGATGTGGCTTATCCAGAGCTCTATCTCTATCTCGATGTCCATGACGTCCTGAACGGGGTTCCCGCTACCCGGCTGACTTATCTTGCCCTCCTCGTCAATCGAGCCGGAGGCGTCCACCACGTGTATCAGTGCGTCGGCCTGCCCGAGGGCCGAGAGGAACCTGTTTCCGAGGCCCTTGCCCCTCCAAGCCTCCTTGACTAGCCCGGGTACGTCAATGATCTTGACAGGGATGTACCTCCACCCGTCTATGCACGCGGAGTTTATGGGGGCATCCTCAACATCCAGTTCTCTGCATACGCATAGGTCACAGACATGGGCGATGCCATGGTTTGGCTCCTTGGTCGTGAAAGGGTAATTGGATATCTCCTCGTCCAGCAGGGTGGCGGCGTTGAAGAGCGTGGTCTTACCAACGTTGGTTTTACCTATGATGGCGAATGTAAGCATCAGGCATCACTAAATAGTTAGGTGGAACACAGAAATATAGGTATTCAAAAAAAAACCGGCGAGTAACCTTTATTCCGCGTTCATTTACTGTGTTATTATGGTTTTTCTTGGTACCTCTGCGCCTCTTCAATCGGATCTGAGCCTAATAATTCAGGTTGTAATACTCGTTTTCCTTGTGTTCGCGATCACGAGGGCCAAGAAAAAGGAGTACATGAGGCACGCATACATGATGCTTATATGTCTGACGTTGACCCTGTGGAACGCCTTCATAGTCATGGTCCCTAAGGTACTGAGTTTGATAAGGATGTACAGACCTTACGGGCTGAGCCTCCTCGTTAGGGTTCACTTGACTTTTGGCGTCATCGTGTTTCTTCTAGGCTTCTATTTGATATGGGTGTGGAGGCTTGAGGAGCCAGGTCCGTGCTTCAAGCAGAGCGGGAAAATGAGGATACTAGCGGGGTTGTGGGTGCTAGAAATCTTGGGAGGCTTCCTGATTTACTACCTGCTATACGTGTGAGACTCGATAATTTTATCCTCGTTTCACCGTACATAGTATTGAGTGTTCTTGATGGCTAAAGGTACGAAGTTCAGTCTACATAAAGAGGAGGTCATAGCGAGCAGGGGTGTTATCTCAACTAACCATCCATTGGCCAGTGCCGCCGGGGTTGAG
>JABXKY010000101.1 GCA_013619005.1 Candidatus Bathyarchaeota archaeon
CTGGTAGCGCTTGGCCAGGTATTCGGCCGGATCCAGCTCCTCGACCCTGGCATCCAGCTCTGCGAGCTTGGCCTCGGCCGCCGCGATCCTCGCCTCCAGTCCCTCGCGGAAGAGAAGCTCCCAGTCGTAGGCCGGGATGACGAGCCCCTGCTCCCAGATGTTGGAGAGATTGGCCCCGTAGGTGTTGATCTCGGGCGCCATCTCCTCCGGCAGCGAGGACTTGATCAGTGCCGCCATGCTCCTCTTCTCCCAGAAGGGACAGATCTCGTCGACGATCTCCCGTCTCTCCTCGTCCGTGACGAGCTCGGAGAAGCCTCCCGTGGTGACCGCCTCGGGCATCCAGTCGACGTTCGCCTCCGGGTGCCATCTCACCTTGTTGGCTCCACCGTTGGGGTCGCCCACGATCAGCTCCCCGTCCTTGATGAAGACGGGCATCTCCTCGCACAGCTTCTCCACCATGCGGGCATACTGCAGTGGCGCCGGCTGGCCCTCGGTCTCCCGGAAGGCCGCGGTGACGATCCGCGCCCTGGCCATGTCGATCTTGACACCCTCGCGGAACCGGACCCTGGGGAGGCCGATCGCCGCGTTCTCCAGCTCGTTCTCGGACACCGCCGCCTTCCAGTACAGCGCGCTCCTCAGCATGCTGGTGCGGAGTGTGGAGCCATAACCCCACTCAAAAGGTACGGCCTTCTTGAATCTCTCCGCCGTGGAAACTCTTTTTGGTTCCGACGTTATGGTCATTGACTTCTACCTCCTTTGGTGATTGAAAGGATATCGATTATTTAGAGACTGCTGAAATAGTTTCAATCAACCCCTTAGCCCCCCAATCTTGGGGGACACCCCCAGACCCCTGGCAGGAAGTATCCTACATCTTTATTTCCGCGGTCTCATTTATATCATCTGTTATTGCCATCCCACCTCCATATCAACCAGCTTTAGCCAATCCCATGGAATCGAAGAACCTGGAGAACATCTCCTTTATCTCGGCTGTCGTTGTGTACCTCTCGTCAAAGTTGTCCATCCCGATATTCATAAACGGGACCCCGAGCTCGCGGCACACCTCCCTCATCATACCAATGTTTGCAGAACCATCCTTGTGGCCCATGTGGCCGGGCCAGACGACACAATCTATTTTGTAGTCTGTGACTACCTGCCTGATATCGCCGATCCAGTTATCTGCCACACCACGCGCCTGCCTCATCATCGGGGCATCACACAAAGCCCTCTTACCCAGCCCCTTGAGCATGGTTTCCTCGCTTGTGGTGTCAATCAGCGTATAGGGAGTATAGCCGAACATGTCCATAACGACGACCGCTCCATATTCCTGCTCCAACCAGGGAAAGAGGTCAAGGCTTAAGCCCAAAGACACAACGTCAAACCAGAAAATCCTTACCCTCTCATTCTCCACCTTGCCCGTTCCCTCTCGCACCAGCATCTCGGCGTCCTCAACGAGGTCCGTGAACCACTGGGTGCCTTTGGGATCACCGACCAGGATGTTCATAGCTACGCCGAAGGCTTGCAGTCCCACGCCGTAGCCGTGGGGACAGGGCACGGCTCGCCTCAGCTCATTGTACTCTATCCACAACTTGAACATCTTGTTGGACTCCTCTATGACCTCCCGAAGTCTGTCCATATCCAGCTTGCGCCCGGTGTGCTCCTCAAGGAAGGAAATCATTAGCCTGGTTTCGTTAGCATAGTAATCCAGACTTCGCTCATCATTCCAGTAGGGCGGGTCACAGCCGAACATCGGAACATGACGCCAGATTTCGTTTGTCTGCATTAATTGGTGCGCTGCCAGGGAAGCATCGCAGGGGTGAAGCATGGCGATAATCGCAGTTGGCAGTGGGGCAAGATCTTTCTCTACCCAGTATCCTGCTACCCTGAAGGCAGTGCAGAAGTCCTTTCCAAACAGGCTCTCGGTTGCATCGATCTCCTCTGGTAGGGTGGGAGACATGGCATTCGTGAACACGGGAGTCAAAAAAGTGTACCATGGGAGATCCATGGCAACATATATCTCCGGTTGACAGCCGTAGTAGCTAGCGACGAAGGGATCGCCATTCTCAACAGCCCTTATTACCGCGTTGTGTTGCTCAACATACGCCTCAGTCAGGGGAGCATAAAGCTTATCAGTCCCCGATGGACTTTGCCCGAACGCCTTTGCCATCGCCTCGTACGAATCGCGTTCCTCTATAAACTTTTCCAATCTCCTCATTTGTTTATCTTTTTCTGTCTCTGTAGTCATCGTCTACCTCCCTAATGTTTCCAGGAATGCCTGGACCCTCGTTTTCATTTGGCCGATGCCGCCCAAGATATATTCTCTATCTAACTGCATATAGGGAATACCTTCAGGCCTGAACTCCTTACCCAGCTGATAGTGCTCAACTGTCCATATGTCACAAAAGAGTAGCCTCTCGCCAATAATCGCGTCCACCTTGAAATCCCGGATCATGTCCCTGACCAAAGCAGCCCTTCGCGGGTAATCCTGAAACATTCGCGGACAGGAATAGCGGTCTGCGATATAGTATTGAGCAAGAGCCTGTAAGGGGTCGCCTATCTTCTCATCCACATCGTTCCAGAATATTCTGGTGCCAAAGCATAGCATGTCGGTGACCACCAGGCCGCCTTGATCCTCAATGACTTTAATGTAGTTTGGGTCATCAAGTATGCCGCCCGTTATCATCAATCTCGCCCGGTAATCCTTGATGCCCTCCGCCCCCTTCAAGTCCTGCAGAAGCTCCTTCAACATCTCATTGAACCGCTCCCGGGGCATGGCTGTGCTTGCGACAACGACGGCCAGCGCATCGGCCCCGGTAATCGGTGGATTATCCTGCTTCCTGAGCTCGTAAAGCTGCTTCAGAAGGCGCCGTGTCTCGTTATGGGTCTTTATCGCCTCCCGCAGCTTATCATCGGTGATGGTTATGCCCAGGTGCTTCTCCACAGCCTCCTTGAGAATTACCAATTCGTCCCGGTACCATGCGACCTGCGGCTTTTCGGTCTTCTTGGGAAGGCTCATAATGTGCACGAAGGGGGTGTTCACCTTGCGCTTCCAGTTATCGTAGATGCGGCGGCAGTGGTCGCAAGTGTTGAGCCACACAGCCCCTTCAATAAAGTCATAGTCGCCCCGCAGTCCCATGTTTAAGCTGTGCCGGGTGAAACTGCAAATGATACTGGCCATATAAGCATCTGCCAGCTCCGTCCCGGTGCTGCCTGTCCCTCTAGCCCGGAAGGGCACCATGCCTGCAGCTGTGATGATCTCCTCCGGCCCACAGGAACAGAAGAGCGCCATCACCTTGCCCCCCTGCTCCATCCACTTCTTCAGTTCAGG
>JABXKY010000210.1 GCA_013619005.1 Candidatus Bathyarchaeota archaeon
CTTCTCTTGGGTGAAGCCCTCTGGTAGGCTCGTCCAGCAGGACTGTGAGGCTGGTCAGCCTGCTGCCCAGCAGCCCGGCTAATTTGATTCTCTGAGCCTCGCCGGCGCTGAGGGTGGCCGATATCCTGTTGAGGTTGATGTATCCGAGGCCCACCTGCATGAGGAATCTGAGGCGTCTTCTCACAGTGTCTAGGTTGATGTTGGTCGGGTGCCCCTCGGGTGCGCTTACAGAATCCGTGACCTGTTCCAGCTCTTTGAGGGACATCATCCCAAGCTCGTGGATGTTATGCCCCGAGAGCTTGACGGCTAGGTACTCCGGTCTGAGCCTGGCGCCATTACAGGCAGGGCAGATCTCGGTGTCCGTGTAGGTGCCTCCCACGTCCCAGTCCCGTATCCAGCCGTAGATCCCAGGGAAGTTGACGGTGCGGGTGTGGGTCCTTCCCTTGGGGTTTGTGAACAGCACCTCAAGTGGCTCTGGATCCCCGGTGTAGAACTTTTGACGCACTTTTTTGGGTACCATTTCCCAGGGCGTCTCAGCTGGGTCGAATCCATGTCTCGCCGCGAACGCTTGTACCACATCGTATCCACCGTTGCCGGGTTTGCACAGGTATCCCTGGGGGAAGAAGCCAGGGCTGTACATGGCGCCCTTGCATAGGGGAAGCCTTGGTTCAATGATGAGCTTACTTGGGTTCGGTTTTTGTAGGGAGCCAACTCCGTTACACGTTGTACACGCTGCGGCGTAAGTCGAGGGGTTGAACCTTCTGGGATTGGCTATCGGCGCCTTTGTTCCGCAGTTTGAGCATGTCCACTCCGTTCCCCTGGTCATCTTATGGTCGCAACTAGGGCAATTCAATGTCCCGATGGCGGATAAGAGGGCAGCCAGGTTGAACTCGATCTCCGTCACGGTGCCCACCGTTGACCTCCTGCTGTAAAGCCTTCTCTCGGGGGTGATTGTAACAGTTACACCGAGCCCCGAGATCTCGTCAACAGGGGCCTCCGGGCCCTCCTTTGTGCCCTGCCTCTCGTACATTGACAGGGTCTCCAGATAACGCCTCCTAGACTCGGCCTCTAGCGTATCAGATACAAGGCTGCTCTTGCCGCTACCCGATACCCCGGTCACTACGGTTATCCTGCCTTTTGGGAACCTGGCATCGATGTTCCTCAGATTGTGGGCCCTTGCCCCCCTTACTATGATCTCGTTTGATGTGCTTGACTTTCTACGGGCGCTGTCGTTTGGCTTGATCTGGTCCTCCTCATTGATGGCCATTCCCGTTAGGGATTCTTTGCACTCATGGAGTCCCTCGTATGGCCCCATGTAGATGACCTTGCCTCCATCTGGTCCCGCTCCCGGACCGAGGTCGATGACCCAGTCAGCCGCCCTGATGATGTCAGTGTTGTGCTCGACGATGATAGCAGTTGCGCCCCTGTCCACGAGGTAGTTGAGGCTCTTTAAGAGTCCATTAATGTCCAGAGGGTGGAGTCCGGTGGATGGCTCGTCGAGGACTATGAGCTTGTCGCTTAACCTGCCCCTGCCAAGGTACTTTGCTAGTTTGACCCGTTGGGACTCACCGCCAGACAGCGTCGGACTCGGCTGATCAAGCCCCAAGTATCCTAGACCGATGTCCATTAGCGCTTTGAGTAGACCCAGGGCTTTCTTCTTACGCTTGGGCTCCATCTCGGCGTTCTCGATCTTTGCGTACGCCTCCTCGACGCTCAGGTCATAGAAATCGGCCACCGAGAGCCTATACCCGTTGAAATTGACAAGGACTTTAAGCACCTCGTCATTGAACCTGCGTCCCCCGCACTCGTGGCACGTGACCCAAGTGCTGGGCAGGTACCTCATCTTCATCTCAAGTGCCCCCATGCCGTTGCATGTCGGGCACGCCCCCTCGGGTCTGTTGAAGCTGAAATGGCTTGCGCTTAGCCCCGTCTCCTCGGCGTAGTGATCCCTAATGATGTCGCTCAGCTTGGTATACGTGGCTGGTGTGCTTCTGGGGTTCCTACCGATGGGACTCTGGTCTACCAATACCGCTTTGAGTGGATTGGTGATTCCCATGCATCCCTCGGGCTCACCCTTCAAGCTACCCACCAGGACATCTTCGACCAGGGTGCTCTTACCGCTCCCCGATACTCCCGTCACGGCGGTGAGCCTGCCATGGGGAATCCTGATATCTATTCCTTTCAGGTTGTGCCTGGACGCTCCCCTGACCTCAATGAAGATGTCTGCCTGTGGTCGCCTTTCAGCTTCCTGAGCCCTTTCCCTGAGACTGAAATATCTCCCGGTCACGGTCTCGGACTCCCAGAGCTCTCGCGGGGTCCCCGTGAAGACTATCTCCCCACCATACGTGCCAGCGCCTGGGCCGATATCAACCGCGTTATCCGCCATAGCTGCCGCCACCCGATCATGTTCAACGAAGATGACAGGCCCTTTGAGGGCTCTGAAGGCTGGGATTAGCCGCGCTACATCGTGGGGGTGCTGCCCTATGGTTGGCTCGTCCAGTACATGCAGGACGTCCTCTAGCCTGCTGGTGAGAGCGACCGCCAACCTCACCCGCTGGGATTCCCCTCTGGATAATGTAGGGCTCGGTCTGCTGAGCTGGATGTAGCCAAGACCTACTTGGTTCAGGGCTTCAAGGCGCTTCGTGAACTCCGCTTGGAGCCTCTCTGATTGTAGAGAGTTGTCCCTGAACACCTCTAGCAGCTCATCAACGTCCATCTCCTGAACCTTTTTGAAATCGTATCCAGCCCAAGTAACGCTCGCTGCCTCGGAAAAAAGCCCAGTACCTCCGCATTCCTCGCATCCCTCTCCATTGCAGCTGGGGCAGTGCTGGTGGAAGTGTGTGGGCTTGAGGTCGCTGAACCAGGTGCCGCACCGCCAGCATACCGTTGAAGTTGAGTATGTCGTTTTCTGCACCTCTGACTCTGCGATGATGGTTGTGGCTCCTAGCGCCCCTGCTCTCTCAACGAGCTCGCGGATGGTTGATGGGTCGGTGCCAGATTCCAATTCCGAGAGAATCAGCTCGATACTATGGTTCTGGCTTGGGTCAAGTCTCTTTCCAGTGTATTTTTCTCCATCAACCCTGATGTTCTCTCCCCCGAACTCCTCTGCGAGCATCCCGAGGAGAGCCCTGTGGCTGCCCAATGCCTCGATGAGGAGGGGAATTGAAATCCTCAGTGCCTGTGACCCGATGCTGTTCACTATCTCCTCCACGGTCTGGACACTCAACAGCTCGCCACATTCCCTGCATTTTCTCACGCCGAACCTCGCGTAGAGGAGCCTCAGGAAGGGGTGGAGACCGGAG
>JABXKY010000128.1 GCA_013619005.1 Candidatus Bathyarchaeota archaeon
GGGGATCCTAGTGGCCCCTAGAATCCTCACCTCGTCCTTGAGCTCCTGGCTTGCCTCCCTGTCAATGAATCGAAGCTCAACATCGTCTCCGGCTGCCTCGGCCAGCTGTTTGAGCATCGGTCCCTGTCTGACGCAGTCGCCGCACCAGACCCCGGCGTACACCAGGACCTTCATCTGACGCCCATAGCCCTGTACTCTTGTGGCCTGGTCCTCGGTCAGGTCGGGGAGGCGCTTGTCATAATCGTGCCACCTGATGGCGTTTTCAGGGTCTGTCTGCAGGAATTCGTCGTATGTCATGGCCATTTCCCAGTGGGTCTTCCAGAAATCCGCCCTGATATCATAGTAAGTCGGTTTATCGGTCATACCCCCTCATGACGTATGGGGAGTTATATTGCTTAGCTCAGATAACCGACTCGTAGACCTTGATGTACTGGCTCAGCACCTTTTCAACCGTGTATTTTTCCAGAACCGTCGCCCTTGCGTTGAGGCACATCCGTGACTGAAGCTCCGGATCAGAGTTGAGCCTCAGGGCCGCCTTGGCGATTTCTTCTGGATGTGCGAACGGTACTAGGAACCCGTTGTGCCCATCTTGGACTTGCTCCGGTATCCCACCGACGCTGGTGGCTATGATGGGAAGCCCGCTGCTCATGCCTTCAAGTATTGTCAACGGGGCGCTCTCTGTTTCACTGGCCATGACCAGCGCGTCCGCGCAGTTCATTAGACCCGGGATATCGTTCCTGTATCCCACAATGAGAACGTTGTCTGTGAGCTCCAGTTTCTTGACGAGCCTCTCGACCCTGTGCCGCTCAGGGCCGTCGCCGACGAGGATTAACTGGGCTTTTGGCTCCTCCTTTGTGATTACGCACATGGAGTACACTATATCCTCGATGCGCTTGACCGCCCTGAAGTTACTGACATGTATCAAGGTGATGGCCTTGCCCTCCCTTGCCCGGATGAGCTCACAGGGAGCGGGCAGGTACTTGTTGTGGTCAACAAAGTTGGGTATCACATGGATCTCCTTGTTGATGCCAAGGTTTTTCTTGGCGGTGTCAGCCATAAACTGCGAGACGGCGGTTACCGCGTCTGATGCCTCGACTGACATCGTGTTGATGAGCTCGTATGATGGGTCCTCACCCAGGATGGTCACATCGGAGCCGTGGAGTGTAGTAACATAGGGCGTTCCTGTAATATTTCTGGCAAGCTGTGCCGCGGTGGCGTGGGGCAGGCTGTAGTGAACATGGAGTAGGTCCAGGTTCTCCTTCTGGGTCACCTCCGCCATCTCGGTGGCCAGGGCAACCGTGTACGGCGGGTACTTGAAGAGGGGGTACTCTGTGACGTGTACTTGGTGCATCGTGACCAGGTCGGATTGTGCCCCCTGCAACGCGAAGGGCCTCTCGTAAGTGATGAAATGTGTTCTGTGGCCCGCCTTTGCCAGCTCTATACCAAGCCTTGTGGCCAGGATGCCGCTTCCCCCTACTGTGGGGTAACATGTGACTCCGATGTTCAAGTTAGTCAATTTAGAATGATGGTTGAATAAAAAAGATGGGGAATTATAGTCCCTTTATGCGCTTCTCGACGCCTAGGATAGCTGCGATCTGGCCCTCGTGGTGGACGATCTCAGATACGGCAATCATTAGATAGCCGCCCGCTGACTGTTTGCCCATGAACCATTCCATCTCCTTGGCTAGGTCCTCTTCCTTAACCTTAGCAAGCTGGGCTATGAGATGCTTCTGTCCCTCAGCGAGGTCCTTTTTGATCTCTTCCAGGCTCTTGTTCTCGGTTCCAGCGTATCCCTCTACCTCAAGGTCCTTGTCTCCTGCGAGGATCTTTGGGACGAACCCGTACCACTCGCCGATGAGGTGCCCTAGAATGTTCCTGATGGTGTTAGCCTCTGAGCAGCTCATCCAATCAAGCTGTTCCTCTGTGAGGTTCTTTGTTGCGTTGTTGAGTCGGTTGAAGCCTACCATGGTAAACTCCTTGATTGTACCCATTTTTCCCATTGTTTTCACCTAAAATAGTGTAGTATGGACTCGTAGTTGGGGTTACTTATACCATGTGGTAAGTTTTTTAACCTGAAAAAAAAGTGGGGGGCTACTCGTTTAGCCTCTTGTAGGTTCCTCTGATGTAGGCGACCTGGCCCTTGTGGTGGTAGACCTCGCCGATGTAAGCGAATAGGCCTTCCTTCCTCTGCCTGGTCCCTCCCCACATGGGGATCTCCGCCTCCATTGCCTCGTTAGGCAGCTTCTTCAGCTTCTTTATGGATTTCTCCTTTCCCTTCTGGATGTCCGCCATGAGCTTGTCCAAGGGGTAGTCCTGCTCTCGGTAGTCCTCAGGCCAACCCTCAGGGGTGTACTCGGCTACCCCCTTAATGAGCCTGGGCAGGGCGACGTTGATGATCCTGGAGATGTGGTTCAGCTGCCACTGGACGCTGTTGGAGACCTCTGTTGGCTTCCACTTGTACTCTTCCTCACCTAGCTCTCCGCAGGCTCGCACCAGGCTTCCTACGGCCCACTCGAGTTGCTCTGCTAGTATTGATGCTTTCTCTGACATAGAATACCAGTAAAACGGGTGGTGACGGGGTCTTATGAATTGATCCTTGTCTGTTTACCCTTTTTTTATTAAAAAGGCGACCGAGTTCAAGTTTCAAATACAACCGAGTAGTTGATTACACTGATTTAACTTGAGTAAGGTCGACCTCAGCAAGGAGCTGAAGGAATGTTACAGGGCGAAACGAAAGCCCGACACCGTTTATGTTCCTGATGGTAAGTTCCTCTGCATCCTGGGAAAGGGGGACCCTAACGGTGAGGAGTACAAGGAAGCCATCGGGGCTCTTTACAGCTGGGCCTACACGTTGAAGTTCCACTACAAGGGATTGGACGAGGACTTCAAGGTGATGCCTCTTGAGGGTCTTTGGTGGATCAAGGACGGGACGTTTGACATGAATGACCCCGCACCCCGCGAGGACTGGAGGTGGAGGGCTTTCATTCGCGTCCCAGATTACGTCACCGAGGAGGCTATGCAGGAACTTGTCCCTGAACTTTCGGAAAAGAAGGGCGAGAAGGTGCATGATGTCTCACTGTGGGACTACCACGAGGGAATATCGGCCCAGGTTCTGCATATTGGGCCTTACAGCGAAGAGGCCCCCACCATCAATGTGCTCCACCAATGGGTCGAGGATAAGGGGTACAGGCTAAGGGGGCACCACCACGAGATTTACCTCAGCGATCCCCGGAGATCAAAGCCGGAGAACCTGAAAACCATCATACGACACCCGTTGGATGAACTGGGTCTAGGCTAGG
>JABXKY010000340.1 GCA_013619005.1 Candidatus Bathyarchaeota archaeon
ACCTTGTAACCATCAGTGCCTTGAAGAGCCTTGGCGTTTGGGCCCCCAGGGATCAATAGGGCGAGGACGAACACCCCGATGGCCGAGAAGTAAACGGAGGCAACCAGTTGGAGTGATGGGACGTAAACTATCCCGTAGCCAAACAGTATGTGGAATATCACTGAGCTTCCCGAAATTACGACCGCCCTTGTCTCTTTCTCGAAGTGGCTGTCAACTAACGCCACAACCGATGCCCCGATGAGTGCGAGGTCGGCCAATAGAAGGATAATTGGATCAAACGCCATGGATACTTCATGTTGTGTTCAAATATAAAATAGAAAGTGCCTCAGGGATGACGGGCCCTAACCATTCCTCCACGTTTTTTATACCGATTCAGCCCATACATGTCCATGTTTACGTTAATCCAGGAGGCAGAGGTCTACTCACCCGAATACCTGGGTGTCCAGGACATACTGTTCCTCGGGCACAAGATCATCAAGATGGGTGAAAGTCTTGAGAACCCCGCTGGATTCGAGTGTGATATAGTCAACGCGTCGGGCAAGATAGTCTACCCCGGGTTCGTTGACAACCACGTTCACCTCATCGGGGCGGACGACGGCCAGGGACCAATGGGTAGGACCCACGACTTAAACTGGGGTGATATCGTTGAGTCTGGGACCACAACGGTGGTGGGGTGCCTCGGCAGCAGCCGGTTCGTCAGGAGCCTGCACCAGTTGTACATCAAGACCCTTGAGCTGGACATGATGGGACTCTCCACTTACATGTACACGGGGAGCTTCGTGATCCCGCCGCCAACCCTCACAGGTGAGATCAGGAAGGACGTGTACCTGATCCCGAAGGTCATTGGGCTGAAAACGGCCATCAGCGATACCACCACCAACCATCATACGTGGCGGGACCTGGCCGCCATAACCGCCGAGGTAAGGTACGGCGCAGGCATCGCAAACAAGCACGCCGTCACCCATGTCCACGTGGGCAGGCAGAAGACGCGTATGGACAGGATCTTCGAGCTCATCGACAACACGGGACTCGACCCGGCCGTGGTGATTCCCACGCACATCAACCGCAGGAACCCCGATGTCATGGAGCAGAGCATCGAGTACACCAAGATGGGCGGCATCGTTGACCTCAGCAGCCTCATGAGGAAGGAGGAGGGCACCATGACGGGTCTGAAACCAGAGTACGCCGTGAAGCGCATGCTGGACGAGGGGGCGGTACTGGAGAACATGACCATGAGCAGCGACGGGAACGTGCCCCAGGTCATCTTGGGGAAGGACGGGAAGCGGGTTGGAAGGTACATCGCCCCACTGGACCTCAACAGGCGTGAGGTTAGGGACATGGCCAACAACGGCGTGTGCAGCTTCACGGACGCATTGAGGATAATGACGAGCAACGTCGGCAAGGCACTGGGGATACGGAAGGGCAGGATAGTGGAGGGTTACGACGCAGACATTGTCATCGCTGACAGCGTCGAGGACTTGCGGATCGAGAAGGTGTACGCGAAAGGACAACTGTTGGTTGATGGAGGCGAGGCCCTGTGGAGGACCCACTTCCAGAGGGACCCATACTACGACCTCTATCACTAACCCATCCTAGGTTTTATCAACGCGGAGAGCCCCGGTTTCTTGATACTTAATGATGGACCCAGTCACTTTGAGGCACAGGATAACCAGGATCATTGCTGCAACTAGGTTCCCCTTCGTGGACCAGGAGTCGTGGACAGACGAGACACAGACCATCGTCAACGACGAGACCAAGAGGTACGGCATCCACACACCTGTGGGGGTTTTGTACCCCAGCATCGTCATCGCCAACGCGGACGGATCGTTGAGGGAGCTAGGCGTAGTCGAGTCCAAGGAGGACATCAACGAGGGCAGCGTACCCAGGTGGCAGGCGCTCTCGGATGTCGCCCCATACGGGAGGGAGTTCAAGAAGCTGTTCCTGTACGTCCCCGAGGGCTTCGAGGACAGGGCGCTGCAGCTCATAGAGGGGGCGGGAATCAACTACGACGGTATACGCGGGTACAGGGTCGAGAACCAGGTGCTCAAGATTCTGCCGTTCAAGACCCTTAATGACGAGTACGACGACGTGGTCACATAGACCCACCATTCTCGTAGATGTTTTATACAATCGGCAGGATGATAGAGTGAATTATTATGGCTGACATCGAGAAGAAATCAGCGGACTACAAGAGCGCTGGCGACGACCTGCATGACACCTATCACAGGCTCCACCCCCAGGTTCTCACCCAGTTCGAGGACGAGATGCCCAAGATATGGGGCAGGAAATGGAAGGCCAACACCACAATAGGTAAGCTCAACACGGTGCTCCTGCACCGCCCGGGGAAGGAGTTCCTGAGCGTGGGTAACCCCACGCCCTGGCCCCCATATGAGGACAGCTGGAGGGCCTGGAGGATGATGGAGAAGCCCAACCTTGACGAGCTGGTGGAGCACCACGAGACACTGGTGGACGCCTTCAAGGGGGAAGGGGTGGAGGTAATCATCAGGAAGCCAGACCCGTATGACCCGCCTTACACGGTGAAGTCAATCTACTGTGATGATGTCGCCCACCCGGCGGTGTACGGACACATCATCATGAGGATGTACGACAGCATCAGGAAGGGGGAGGAGTTGCCAACGTACCAGACCCTTGCGGAACACGGTATCCCTGTTGTGGGGATGGTCTTTGGCGACGGAATGGTGGAGGGTGGCCCATGCGGCTGGCTTGACGAGAAGCACGCCATCATCGAGGTCCACTTCCCGAGGGGAAACACCAGGGAGCCCGGCGTCATGAGGGCTAACGAGTGGGGTCAGAACCAGTACGCCAACATCATCAAGGCACAGGACCCGGAGGTTGACATCAGAATGGGGCCGGGATACGGCACACGCAAGGGGACCATCCACTACAGCATGGTTGACAGGCACACCACCGTGGGCGAGGCGAGTTACTATGACCACTACCTCACTGACTGGATGGAGACGGAGATGGACTGGAACTTCATCAAGCCTCCGGATGACCTGGTGAGCATCGACACACGAGGCTTCGCAAAGGGGCCTGACTGTGGAGTCGTATTGGAGCCGATGAAGATTATCACCAGCGACCAGTACCCCAAGGCGACCAAGTGGTTCGAGAGCGTCGGAATCGAGGTGGTCGAGGTTCACATCGACAGCCTCATCAGGCCCAGGAACAGCGGCAGCATCCACTGCCTTGTCGGCACTCTTGACAGGGACCCTGAGCCCATGAGCTACTAGGCCACGCGCGCGCATACCCATAAGAGTATTTTATCATATAATGA
>JABXKY010000279.1 GCA_013619005.1 Candidatus Bathyarchaeota archaeon
GTCCGAAGCAGAGCTCGAAATGGAGCCCGAGGAAGAGCTAGAACCGGAACCAGAACCCGAGAAAGAAGAGGAAGTCTACACGAGCATTGAAGATGAGCCTCCACAGAAGACTTTCATAGCCGATGAGTCCGAAGCAGAGCCCGAAACGGAGCCCGAGAAAGAGCTAGAACCGGAACCAGAACCTATGTATGAGTCAGTACTAGAACCCGAAGTTGAACCAGAACCAATATCACAAGATGTAAGTGATGACTATATGATGGACATAGTAACATTAGAGTTCGCGCCAGACCCTCTAACGAGGGAGGTAATGGAAAACTTGGCGAAAAATATCACACTGAAGATCAGACTGATACGCCTACTAAGAGAAAACGCCGTTAAGGAGGAGACATTCTTGAAGCTCTTCGATAGCTACGTCGATCAGGGAAGACTGTGGGTCAGCAGAAGAGACGAAATCATCAGGCGATTCAACGCTGACATGGAACGAATGGAAAAAGAGGTGGTCTCTGCAAGAAAGGATTTCGAGCTTCTTGAAATCAGGAAGAATATCGGGGATGCCGGCGAGGAAGAGTACGGCGTGAAGGCACCCGCATACAAGTGGGACATCGAGCACCTAGACTCCGAGATAAAGAACAGCAAGGGAGGAACCCAATACATGATAAACTTGCAATCACTAGTACCTGGAGAAGAGATTGAGGAGTTGGAGAACCTGGCTCAATCTGATTACTCTGAACTAGACACAATAGAGGGAGTCTCACCTGATACCATCGCTAGGATGAAGGAAACCCTATCGGAGGCCCTGAACACTCTTCAGGGTTAGTACTTTTCTCCTCACTTTTTAGGAAAAATCATATAGAAAGCAGCTGCGCAATCCCAGGCAGATCCCGCGCGCGCTTTTTTTCAATCTTCAGGAATTTACGGTTTGGATGCTGAATCTATAACAGCGGCAGTAATGATGTACTAAGGGAGAGGAGCATCCGTTGTTTGTTACAACCAACCCCATCTAGTTTCAGCTTTCTTTACAGATACGTGGAACACATGATCATCCTGAAAGTTAGTTGAATTGATTAAGCTGAAAAACACGTAATATGATAGATAGGAACGCGGAATCATCCTATAAAATATACATTGTTTTGATTAGTTTGGTGTATTCTTCCGAATGTATCGAATATTGGATTATTCAGAATATGCGTAATCATTTATATTCCACACTCTACCAGTAGTGGATATAGAAACGGCAGCCACTACATGCAGGGGAACTGAAGGGGGGGGAATTTGATTATTACTCAAACCAGTTACCCGTCCGCATCAATTACGGGCGAGTGCCCCCTGTTGTGGCGTCACTATGGATGTGTATAAGAGTGAGATATGTAAGGAAGCGCGACGGCAAACTGGCCGAATTTGATAAGATGAGAATAGAGAACGCCATCGGTAAGGCCACTAGGGCAGTTGGCGAGGGAAACAAGGAGATGGCGGTAGGAATAAGCCATCTAGTGATGGGGGAGCTTCTTGACAGGTTTGGGGACGACGGATGCCCCACGGTTGAGGAGATCCAGGACATCGTAGAGGAGACTATCATCAGGGCGGGGTACGCCAGAACAGCGAAGGCGTACATCCTCTACAGGCAGAAGCAGACAGAGGTAAGGGAGCTTGCCGCGGGGCTTAGCTCCGATGACATGGTTGAAAAGTACCTCATGCTTGACGACTGGAAGATCAGGGAGAACAGCAACATGAGCTACAGCCTCCAGGGTCTCAACAACTACATCTCAAGCAACGTCATCAACCGCTACTGGACAAATAGGATCTACCCCCAGAGCATCAGGGAAGCCCATAACAGCGGCGATATGCACATCCACGACCTAGCGGTTCTTGGCCCGTACTGTGTGGGCTGGGACCTGCCCGACCTACTGTTATCAGGTTTCAAGGGGGTATCAGGTAAGATATCCAGCAAGCCAGCGAAGCACTTCAGGACAGCCCTGGGTCAGATAGTGAACTTCTTCTACACCCTTCAGGGAGAGGCCGCGGGAGCCCAGGCGTTCAGCAACTTTGACTCGTACCTGGCGCCATTCATCAGGTACGACAACCTCTCACAGGAGGACGTCAACCAGGCGTTCCAGGAGTTCCTGTTCAACATCAACGTCCCCACAAGGGTAGGGTTCCAGACCCCCTTCACCAACGTGACCATGGACTTGAACGTACCGAAGTTCCTCAGAAACGAGCCAGTGGTGCTGGGAGGAAAGATCCGCCAGGACAACTACGGTGACTTCCAGGACGAGATGGACATGTTCAACATGGGATTCGCCGATGCCATGAACGAGGGCGACGCCATGGGCAGGGTTTTCACGTTCCCAATCGCAACTTACAGCATAACCGATGACTTTGACTGGGAGTCCCCTGTATCTCAGAAGATATTCGAGATGACCGCCAAGTACGGCACTCCATACTTCAGCAACTTCATCAACAGCGACATGAGCCCCGAGGACGTCAGGAGCATGTGCTGCAGGCTCAGGATAGACAACAGGGAGCTACGGAAGAGGGGAGGAGGACTGTTCGGAGCCAACCCATTGACCGGTAGCATCGGAGTCGTAACCCTGAACCTGCCGCGGATCGGCTACACCGTAAAGTCGGAGGACGAGTTCATGGAACGAGTCTTTGAGCTGATGGACCTCAGCAAGGACAGTTTGGAGATCAAGAGGAAGACAGTGGAGAAACTCAGCGAGAACGGCCTGTACCCGTACAGCGCGTTCTACCTCAGGAATGTAAAGGAGGCATTCGGCTCCTACTGGAAGAACCACTTCAGCACCGTTGGATTGCTGGGTATGAATGAGGCCATAGTGAACCTCATGGGTTCAAACATCAACACACCAGAAGGTCTGGCGTTCGCCGAGAGGGTCCTCAAGCGCATGAGGGACAGGCTCAGCGACTACCAGGAAGAGACGGGAAACATCTACAACCTAGAGGCGACGCCAGCTGAGGGAACCAGCTACAGGCTGGCCAGGATGGACAAGCAGAGGTACGGCAGCATCAGGGTGGCCAATGAGGACAAACTGAGGCCAGGTGTGGAGCCTTTCTACACCAACAGCAGCCACATAGCAGTGGACACGTCATCGGACCTATTCGATGTGCTGGAACACCAGAACAACCTGCAGCCCCTGTACACTGGAGGAACAGTGTTCCATACCTTCCTCGGCGAGAAGCTACACTCCTGGAAAGCCGCGGCCAACCTCATCAGGAAGATGACTGAGACCACCAATATCCCCTACTTTACACTGACGCCCACGTTCAGTA
>JABXKY010000113.1 GCA_013619005.1 Candidatus Bathyarchaeota archaeon
CCGATGAGATGCTGGACCTGGCAAGGAAGAGCGCCGAGGAGATGGGACTCACGAACGTGGAGTTCAGGAAAGGGGACATCGAGGACCTACCTTTCGGGGAATCCGAGTTCGATGTCATAATAAGCAACTGCGTCATCAACCTGGCCCCCGACAAGGACAAGGTGTTCAGGGAGGCGTACAGGGTCCTCAAGCCGGGAGGCAGGATAGCCGTGTCGGACATAGTTACCTTGGGCGAGATGCCCGAGGAGATGAAGAAAAACATGGATAGCTGGGCCAGCTGCGTATCCGGGGCCATAGAGGCAAACTTATACCTGGACAAGCTTAGGGACGCAGGCTTCACCGATGTGAAGATAGTCTCCCAGCGGGGATCCGGGTTCGTGTTCAGCGCCGAGGTCGAGGGCCACAAGCCCCAGTGAGGAAAAAGATGGAGACTGCAGCGCAGGATTATTGTCACGCCGTTGATGGCGAGCGTAGAGAGATAGACAGGGAAGAATTCCTGTTAAAATCCAAGAACAGGTCCGACCTCCTCAAGATCCAGGAGATCATGAGCATAATGGAAGGAAGAACGTACACCTTAGACCAGATTCTTGAAAGGGTCATCGGGTTTTACGGGAAACATGTTCCCCTAAACTAGCCCTACTTGTGCGTGAAATATGCCTCGAAAGGCTCGGATGCCTCGACGCGGCAGTAGCCGAAACGCTCGAACTGGAACATCTCATCCATTTTTAATCCGTGAACCGATTCCTCGGCCAGCCCAGTAGCGGTTGATGCGTCGGGCATTACCACCCTAGCCTCAACGACCCCCTCCAACGGCAGCCAGTTGATGAAAGGCGCGTTCTCCGTGCGGGCCACCTGGTGGTCCAGTGAGTCGTACTCTGCCTCGACCTCATCGCCCTTCACCGTGACGCGGATGTTCGCGACGCCCATGAGCCTGACAAGCTTGCCCTTTTCCATCTTTTTCAGGTCGTTAGACGAGACCCACAACTCAATGACCCCATCGGTTGGGGCAAGGGCGAAGTCCCTGGTCCCCCTCTCGGGGTAATCCGGGTGGACAGGCAGCTTTGCGACTAGGAGCTCGTTGACCCCAATGACCTTGAGCTTGACCGGGTCCTGTACGAAGCTGTACCTGTTGCTCCACGGCTCGATGATCTTCCGGTTAGTGGATGCAAAGTTGTCCCAGCTGATGGACACATTGACCGGTTTTGGCCCTACATGGATCATTGTCGTCCTTATGGTCGCGGGCTGGATGCCCCTCTTCCTCAGCGCCATCAACGAGCCGAGTCGTGGGTCGTCCCATCCAGTGTATGAACCGTCCTCTATGCCGACGCGCATCTTGGATTTGCTAAGTATGCCTACTTCTAGCCCCAGCCTGCCCACGTTGATGATCTCGGGGTAGTTCCATCCCAAGTGCTTCTGCAGCCACCTCTGGCGGATGGTGTTCACGTCGTGCTCCTTGCCCCTGATGATGTGAGAGACGCCCATGAGGTGGTCGTCAAGGCCGCAGCTGAAGTTGTACAGGGGCCAGACTCGGTACTTTGTTCCCTGCCTAGGGTGAGCCGTGGTGCTGATTCTCAGCGCGGGCCAGTCCCTCACGGCTGGGTTGGGGTCCTGCAGGTCCGTCTTGATCCTGACAACCGCCTCTCTCTTCTTGTACGAGCCGTCAAGCATCATGTTCCAGCGTTTGAGCTGCTCCTCCGGGGGGAGCTCCCTGCACGGGCAGGCCTGCTTGGCCATGTATAGCTCCCTGAACTCAGCCACATCACAGACGCACACATACGCGTTGCCCTCCGCGAGAATCTTCTCAGCGTACTCGTAGTATATCTCGATCCTGTCTGACTGGATGTACTTCTCGTCCACCTTGACGCCCAGCCACTCCAGGTCCTCCAGTATTTTGTCGTACATCTCGGGGATTGGTGGCTTGACCTCGGCGCTGGTGTCCTCGTACCTGAGGATAAAGTGGCCGTCGTACATCTTGGCGTACTCATCGCAGAAGATGATGGGCTCCGCTGAGCCGAGGTGCAGAGCCCCATCCGGGTTGGGGGCGAACCTTGTCTTGACCATCGGCCATTTGTCAACGTTCTCCAGAGGCGGAAGGGTCTTGGGGACCTCCTCCACTTTGACGCGCTCAAGGAGTTCGGGGTGGTTCTTCTCTACGTAGTCTTGCTGCTGTTCCTGTGTCCACGAGTTCACCTCGCCTATGATCTTGTTGATGATGGGAATAACCTCCTTGACCCGTGGTTTAAGCTCGGGGAACTCGGCCAGTATCTTCCCTATGACTGAGCCTGGCTGTGCCTTCCCGTCATGCTGGGAGGCGTTATGCGCTGCGAACTTCTTGGTCGCCGCGTTGATGTCATCGTTAGACATGGACACTGTTAGTCCCGATGAATACACTGGGAATGTCTATTATTCCTTTCTAATACTCACGCTGGACGAAATAATTAACCAGGTCGATTAGATCCTGCTTTGAAGGCCCATCGGGGATGACCTCGATGCTCTCAAAGGCGCTGGCTGCATACCTTTCGGCCTCGTCCTTTGCGTACTTGATGGACCCAATCTCCTCAAGGGTCTTGACGACCGCGTTGATGTCATCCTTCGAGGCATTTTCTACTCCAACCGCCCTCTTAAGAACACTCATCTGCTCCTCGTTGGCGTTTGCCAGGGCGTGGATCATGATGAGGGTCTTCTTTCCCTCACGGATATCGCTTCCAACTGGCTTGCCAAGTTTTGCCTCGTCCGCGGTGATGCCGAGGATATCATCGACGATCTGGAACGCCAGCCCGGCGTCCCACGCGAACTTACCAAGGGCAGTGATCTGTGTCTTTGTGGCACCCCCCGCGAGGGCCCCCACCTCGGCGCACGCCATGAATAGGGAGCTTGTCTTGCCGCCTATCATGAACAGGTAATCCTTCTCGGTGACGTCCATGGCCTGGGGGAAGCTGACGTCCAGTGCCTGGCCCTCACAGAGGAGGATGATGGAGTCCGTCATCTTGCCTAACGCCGTAACGACCTCATCAGAGCTCATGTGAGCTGGCGCGTGGTCCAACACCGACTGGTAGACCTTGGCGAAAAGGAGATCCCCAGCTAGGATCGCCATGGGGGCGCCGAATTTCTTGTGAACAGTGGGCTTGCCCCGTCGCAGCTCGTCGTTGTCCATGACATCGTCGTGTACTAGAGTGAAGTTGTGAAGAATCTCAAGGCTCGCGGCGAATGGGACGGCGTACTTTGCCAGTCCACCAACGGCCTCACATGACTTTATAGTGAGGTACGGCCTCAAC
>JABXKY010000185.1 GCA_013619005.1 Candidatus Bathyarchaeota archaeon
GCGGGTAAGCTGCTGGACAGTCTTCTCGCCGCCACCGGCCTGGCGCGGGATGATGTCTTCATCGGGAACATAATAAAGTGCAGGCCCCCGAAGAACAGGAGGCCAAAAAAGAGCGAGGTTGCCCAGTGCGAGGGCTACATGATGGAGCAGCTTGAGATCATCAAACCCCAGGTGATCGCCCCCATGGGAAACAGCTCGTTATCGTACTTCCAGGAACGGTTTGGGTTAGAGAAACAGGTCATCGGCGACGTCCACGGCAGAGTCTTCGAGATAGATGCGCCTTGGGGGAAGAACAAGATGTTTCCCCTCTACCACCCGGCTGCGGCGATCTACCGCAGGCACCTGCTGGGTGAGCTTGAGGAGGACATGAAAAAGCTAGGGGAGCTAGCCTCTTTCTAGTGTTACATACGCTCAGGCGCATCGATGCCCAGTATATCGAGGACGTTCCTGAGGGTGATACGGGTGGCGTTAACCACGTTAAGCCTAGCCCCCATCAACCCCTTTGTCTCGGCCTTGAGCACGCTCTGGGTCGCGTAGAAGCTGTTGAACTTGTCAGCCAGCGTGTTGGCGTAAGCCGTCAGGTTGCTGGGCTGGAGCTCCTCTGCTGCCCTTTCGAATGTCTCTGGGAACTGGGCAAGTAGATTGACCAACTCCCTTTCCTTGATCGCCGTGAGCTCTCCGTAACCCGGTTGCGGCCGTTCCTCTGACCGTTTAAGTATGTTGCATGTCCTCGCGTGGCTGTACTGGATGAACGGGGCGCTGTTGGTCTCAAAGTTTAGCGCCTTCTTCCAGTCAAATGTCACCTGCTTCATGGGGTCGACGCTGAGGAGCGTGTACTTGACGGCCCCGTAGCCAACCATGTGGGAGATCTCGTCCTTTTCCTCCTCGGGCAGCCCTGGGTTACGGGTCTCAACCTCCTCCCTTGCCAGCTCGACGGCCTTCCTGAGGACCTCGTTGAGCGTGACGTATCTGCCTAGGCGTCCGCTCATCTTCACGCCCGGGAGCTTGACGAACTCGTAGGCGTAGTGGATTTGGTTGTCACCCATCTTCATCTCCCCGATGGCAGCCAGGGCTATCCTGAGCTGTAGCTGGGCCAGTGTCTGCTCCATCCCGATGACGTTGATGACCCTATCGGCGTGGGTGAACTTGTCGATAGTGTAAGCCATGTCCCTGAGGGTGTACAGGGTGGTGCCGTCGCTCCTGACAAGGACGAGCCTGGGTATCTCGTGCTCCGGGTGAAGACCCCACCTCTCCTTGAGGCCCAGGTCTTTGGCTATCTTGTCGCAGTCTAGGATCTTGGCGCCCATATCGTTGATGACGTAGCCGGATGCCACGAGTTTCTCTAGTACAGCTTCAGCTGCAGAAGCCCAGACTAGGTCTGACTCGAAATCGAAGCTGTCGAACATTATCCCGATCTCCCCTAGGCTGGTCTCGAACCCGTCGAGGCAGTACCTGACGGTGGTTCTCACCTCGGCCACGGTCTCGGAGTTGTTGTTCTCGTACCGTGTGTTGAGTGCAACCATCTCGGCTGAGGGGTCCTCGATGGTAGCCAGCACCTCGGCTAGCTTGTCGTAGAGGCCGGGGTAGCGCTCCCTCAGTGCCTCGGCGGCGATGTTGTACTCATCGATCTCCTCCTGTGCCTCGGATGCCTCGTAGACCCTTCCGTTGTCCTCTGCCTCCTTGAGGACAGTCTGGAGCCTGTTCAATTCGTTGATGACGTTGAATGATGCGTAGATGGTGCCGATCCATAGCTCGGCCTCGCCCTCGGGCTTGGGTTTACCCAGGAGCTTCCAGCCGTAGGTGGTCATGGCAACCTGCCTGCCCATATCGTTGACCAGGAAGTGGATGATGACCTCGTGGCCCCGCTTCTCCTGCAAAGATGCAAGGCTATCTCCGATGATGCTGTTCCTTGCGTTTCCTATGTGGATTGGGCTGATAGGGTTGGCGCTTGTGTGCTCAACCATCACCCTCTCGGGTTTTTCCGCCTTGAGGAAGCCGTACTCCTTGTCGAGACTGATAATCGATTCCAGTACAAGCCCGTTGTAGAGCTCTGGATCAACGTGGAAGTTGACATACCCGCTGACTGCCTCGGCGCCTTTGATTAGATTGCTCTTGTCAGTGGGGATGTTCTCCGCGAGGACCTCCGCTATCTTCATGGGGGACTGCCTCAGGACCCTCGCCAACTGGAAGCAGGCTGGTGATGATAGCTCCCCCATCTCGGGGTTGGGGGGGAGGCTGTACTTGGATTCCGGTAGCTCCGTGCCCGGGTAGGATTTCTCCAGGGCTGCCTCTAGGAGCGTTTGGCATTCTCCGCGTAGTTCTGCGAGGGGGTTCATTTCAGTTTCTCCGTCTGACGGATGTCTTCTGTATTATCTGTACGCGATTTATAAGTTTGTTACACCCCAGGCAAGTAACGGTGGGCCGTAAATTCTGGAAAAAAATTCGGCAGGGGGTGTTGATGGGTGACAGTGGTACCTGTAGGTGGTTACTTCGTGACTTTTTTATTGTCCAGGTGAGAGGGGGTGGGAGTCTATGCTACCAGCGCTGGTTTTAAGGTAACAGGTGGCTAGACAATTGTATGATATCTGATCTAAAAATTACGGTGCTCAGGCGGTTTCACCCCGACGATGTTTTCGGCGAGGACTATCCCATCAAGAAACTTGACTGGATGAGACAGCGCCACGTGGTAGAAGACGGTCAGGAGTTTATCGTCCATGAGATGGAGATGCCGGAGGGTTTCTGCAGCGGCGCGTGGACCGCCATCTACCCGCATCTTAGGATGCTGGCGTTCGGGGGAAACATGCCGGGGACGGAGGAGGGGATCGCTCTGGGTTCGTGTAATGACGGGTTGAGGCCCGTCGTGTTCAAAATCGAGAGAAATTAGTGGCGGGCCCGGTGGGAATTGAACCCACGATTTCCGGCTTCGGAGGCCGACGCGTTATCCACTCTGCTACGGGCCCGCAGAAGGTATAGGCTTGGGAGTTTGTTTAAAGGATTTCTGGAAAAGAGAAGGGGTTTAGAGGTTCTTCCTCTTGGAGATGACGTACGCAGCCGCTGATACCCCTATTAGTGCGAACGCGCCTGGGATCGGGATTCCGCCGCCGGTCTCCTCGGGCTCTTGTTCTGGCTCCGGCTCAGGTTCCGGTTCTGGTTCTGGCTCAGGTTCAGGTTCAGGTTCAGGTTCAGGTTCAGGTTCAGGTTCAGGTTCAGGTTCAGGTTCAGGTTCTGGCTCTGGCTCAGGTTCAGGCTCTGGCTCAGGTTCTGGCTCAGGTT
>JABXKY010000111.1 GCA_013619005.1 Candidatus Bathyarchaeota archaeon
ATAAGAGACAGATGGGGCTCTTCTCCATGAACGTGTCCAGCATGTCCCACCAGTCGCCCCCCAACTCGGTCTTACCGAAGGTCCACCCAATGTCGCTGACCCCGTAGAAGCTCATCCAGTTGGATATGCTCCTGAGGGTAACCGCCGCCGCGAACCTGGTTGTCTGGGTGATGATCCAGTTGGTCATGACCCCGCCGTAGCTGCCGCCAGTGACGCCCAGTTTATCAGCGTCCACCCACGGGTTCGCCTCTATGACCACATCAACGGACTTCATAAGGTCGTCATAGTCCTGCTCATGGTAGTTTCCCGGCAACCCAGCTTGGAAAGCCTCGTAGTAGCCCCCACTTCCCCATGGATTGATGTACATCACCGCCCATCCCTGGGCTGCAAGCACCTGGAACTCGTGGACCATGCTGTTGCCGTATGCTCCCCGCGGCCCGCCGTGTATGTGCAGGATCAAGGGGTACTTCTTTGATTCATCGAATCCCGGTGGCTTGCACAGCCAGCCCTCCACCTCGTGTCCTGCGTTACTCGTGAAGGTGAAGTGCTCATGTCCCTGTACCTGGACCTTTTTCTTGTAGCCCTTGTTGAGGTCCGTGATCTGCTTGGATTTCTTCCCATTCCAGAGCCAGAGCTCAATTGGGTCATCCGTCTTGAGCACCGTGTACGCGATCATGCCGTCCCAGCTGATGCTGAAAGACTCGACGCTGTGATCCACCTCACCGATGACCTTCTCGACGGGGCCCCCTTTCTTGTTCACCCTATACAGGCTTGAGACTCCTTCGTAGCAGGATGTGAAGTAAAGGTGATTCTTGTGCCACGTCGGGTTGACGTTGGGGCTGCTCACCCTGATATCACTGGTTAGTCTCGTGCCCAAATCCTGGTCGAAGCCCTCCGTGAGGTTCCTTGACTCGCCGTCCTCCATCACCCACACATCGCTCACCGTTCCAGATCCGTTGTGGTAGTCGTGACCGGCGTAGGCGATCATCTTCTTACTGGGGGCGATACCTCCGATGCTCATCAACGTGTCAGTGATCTGTTCAGGTGCTCCTCCCTTGGCATCAACCTTGTAGAGGAACCAGCGCCTGACAAGGTCGGCGTCCTCGTTGAGGTTACCGTAGAATATGATGCTCTTGCCGTCACCGCTCCACTTGGGGCTCGTTACATCGAACTCCCCCTCGGTGACCTGTTTGACCTTTCCACCCGTTGCCCTAACGGTGAACAGGTGCTTCCTGATGTTCTCGAAGAAGCCCTTGCCCTGGAACTTGTACACTATCCTATCGATGACCTTGACGTCGCTGTCGCCGCGGTCAACCCTCTTGACGCCGCTTACGAAGAGGATGTTCTTCCCGTTGGGGCTCCACTGGGGCGACTCCACTCCCTCCTCAACATCTGTAACCTGACGCGCCTCCCCTCCATCCACGTCCATGACATAGACTTGGGTTTTCTTCTTCTCGTCGCCCTTGGCGGGCGGCGTTGATGTGAACATGATCTGCTTCCCATCAGGGCTCCAGCTGGGGTTCTTGTCCTTGCTCCTTCCGCCGGTGAACTGGTAGGTCTTCTTGGGCTCAAGGTCTGCCATCCACAGGTGGTTGTGGTAGGTGTCCTCCTCGAAATCCACCCTTGTGTGGACGAAGATGACCCTCTTGCCGTCCGGGCTGATCCTAGGGGCGCTCACCGCCGTGATCTCACCGAGGTCCCTGATCTCCACGCTACGCTTTTCAGCCATTATAATCGAGGTATAATCTGGGGTTGAAGGTTAAAAAATGGGCGATAAAAACTTACACCCTTTGATTTCATACTGTGACGCTTGTGAACTACGGGGTTATTTTTCCCCGTGGAACCAATCTAGGACGCTCAGAGTCTGGTCAAGGGGCAGGGCGTGCCTTGTGTTGCCCCTGTACCCCGTCATGGTCTCAGCCATGAACAACGCGTTGATGATGGCCTCCTCTGTGGACTCCACGACGCCCTTGTAAAGCGGGCTAAGGTAGCCGTCGGTCCTCAGAGTGTCTATCCCCATTGAGTCAAGGTAGTCCTTCTGGCTCAAGCCCTTGGTTGTGAACGAGATGGTGTAGTCACCGCTACCGTTGCTGCTGTACGCCCCCGTTCTCGCCAGCCCCAGCGTGGTCCTCTTGGCAAGCTTCCAGAGCTGGCGGGTCTCCATGTCAACGTCAGTGGCGACGATCATCATGATGCTGTTGCCCGGGCTCTTCTCCGGCTCGGATGGCAGCTCCACCTTCTTACCCACAGGGGCACCCAGGATGGTAAGGTCCTCCTTTCTCCCGCAGTTGAGCTGGACCAGCACCCCGACGGTCGCAGCTCCCACCCTCCTACTCGATGTCCCTATGCCTCCCTTGAAGCCGTACCCCGTCATGGGGGTTCCCGCCCCAACTGAGCCCTCCTCGGGTCTTCCGCTTCCTTTCCTTGCTACCTCTATGGCCTCGTAGACGTGCTCCTTTGTAACAGCCCTGACGAAGTTGTTGGTGAGGTACGACCCGTTGGTCTCCCCCACTAACGAGTTGATGGTATGTGGCTTGTCACCCATAATATCAGGGTAATAGTCTATGACGGCGTCCGCGACCCTGTACGTGTTCAAGGTCTCGGTGAGCATGATGGGCGTCTCAATACGGCCCTCGAATAATACCTGGCTAAGACCCACGGTCTTACCGTACCCGTTTAGTATATCTACGGCGGCAGGGACTGTGTCCTCGTACAAGTTGCCGCCGTGAGGAGTGATAGCCGTGACGCCTGTTCTGATATCATCCCCCTCGATCACGGTTGCGTGACCCACGCCGACCCCCTCGACATCGGTGATGGCGTTGCATCTCCCCGTTTCCAGGTCTCCTGGCTCATACCCCAGGTCCCTGATCCTCTGACGCTTCATGGTTAATCCTTACCTCCGAATGATTAAGCAATTCCATGGAAATATATTGGATGGGGCGCATTCACAACTGATACCATTGAGCAGGGAGGACTTCATCGAGCTGTACCGTAGCCTAGGAGCCACGGTAACCGGAGACGAGTCCACTCCCAAGGCGGTACGGGTGAACCCCCTAGTCACTGACGAATCAACCTTGATTGAGACTCTCATAAGCCAGGGAGTGGAGCTTGAGAAAATACCGTTTCTCGACCACGGGTACCGGGTGGTCTCATCCCCCTTCAGCCTGGGCGCATCGATCGAGTACCTGCTGGGGCACTACTTCCTCCAGGAGACTGCCTCACAGCTGCCAGTACAGATCCTCTCCCCCTCTATGGAGGACACTGTGCTTGATATGACCGCGGCGCCGGGGGGCAAGACCACCCAGATGGCAGCCTACATGGGTAACAAGGGGTCTATCACAGCCGTTGATGTGAACCGTCGGAGACTCTACGCGCTTGAGAACAACCTTGAGCGAATGGGTGTGAGGAACGCGGTTGTCTACAACATGGACGCCCTTGACCTGCCCGACGAGCCCTTGTTCACCAAGGTACTCCTCGACGCACCGTGCTCGGGCAACTACGTTACTGACGGTCATTGGTTCGATAAACGGAAGAAATCCCATATCCAGCACAACTTCATGGTGCAGCGAAAGCTCCTGACCAAGGCAGTGAGCCTCCTAGAGAAAGGAGGCACCTTGCTCTACGCTACATGCAGCCTTGAGCCTGAGGAGAACGAGCTCAACGTCCAGTGGCTCCTCGAAAACCACGAGGTGAGGCTCGATGACATTGACGCCCCCGGCTCTCCGGGCGTAACCGAGATATTCGGGGACCAACTGGATGACTCAATCAAGAAATGCAGGAGGCTTTGGCCCAACGACGCCGGCACACAGGGCTTCTTCCTGGCGAGGGCGGTGAAACTATGAGGCTGCTGAGAAAGTTCCTGAGTCAGGTGGGCAGCAAGTACCGACCTGAGGAGTTGCTGAACATAAACAACAAGAGGTTCACCGAGACGATCGATGTCAGTCTTCCACGGGACAGGATGACGTACAACGGATTCTACCTGGGGCAGGACAGGCGTTGGTTCACCCCGAGCAGCCTGCTCCTCCAGAAACTGGCTCAAGAGGATGACACAAAGAAGGCGTACGTGGACAGGGACGCCGCATGGCTCTTCGTTGTGGGCAAGGACATATTCGAGGAGAACGTCCAGCGGTTCCAGGGCGACGTGAAGCCGGGCAGGTACTGCCTCGTCATGTTCGGCGAGGGCTGCATCGGGTACGGAAGGTTCGAGACCTCCGGGGACCGCAGGGTCATCAAGAACATGTTTGACGTCGGGGATTTCCTGAGGCGCGAGTAGGCTCCAAACTGTTTTATCGTTTTTCAGTTGATTGTGTACCATGAGCATCTATTCTAGGTACGGCGTCAAGCGAGTAGTGAACGCCGCATTCCATTTGACCAGGCTGGGTGGAAGCACCCTAACACCCACGGTACTTGAGGCCATGGATGAGGCCAACAAGTCCTATGCATACATGTGGGACCTCATCGAAAAGGGAGGAGAGCACATCGCAGAGAAGATCAACGCGCCGGCCGCTTGGATCACAAGCGGGGCCTTCAATGCCTTGGTGCTGGCTGCCGCGGCCTGCATGGTGGGCGATGACCCAGAGACCATGAGGAAGCTTCCTCACACCGAGGGGATGAAGAACGAGTTCATCATCCAGCGCAGCGCGAGACTGCTTGTCTACGACAGGAGCATGGAGGTCGCCGGAGGAAAGTTTGTCTTCGTCGGCGACGAGAACTGGGGGTGCACCCCCGAGCAGATCGAGAGGGCCATCACCGACAAGACCGCGGGCATCCACTACGCGTACCCAGCCATGCGCAGATCAACCATCTGCCCCCTTGAGAAGGTTCTCGAGATCGGGAAAAAACACGGCGTCCCCGTCATAGTTGACGCCGCAGGAATGACGTACCCCAAGGACGTCCAGTCCAAGTTCATGGAGATGGGCTGCGACCTCGTTGCGGTCGGCGGCAAATACGTAGGCGGACCCAACAGCACAGGCTACATCTACGGCAGGAAGGACCTGGTGGACGCCATAGCCCTCCACAGCTTCATCGGAGCTGAGGCCGGGCCCAACGAGCAGAGCGGCTACTACAGGAGCCTAGGCAGGGGGTACAAGCTTGACAGGCAGGAGATCATAGGTCTGCTTGTTGCCTTCGATGAGTGGATGGAGATGGACCACAACAAGGAAAGGTTCCAGCCAGCCTGGGAGAAGGTACGATACATCGAGAAAGGCATCAAGGACCTGCCAGGCCTCAAGGACGCCCGAATACAGTACTATCCAAGGTCCGGCGAGGGTACGGGTTACCACACCATCGGGCTCCAAGTTAGCCTAGATATCAGTGTCGATGAGACCAACAAACTGATCAGGTCGCTGAGGGAGGGCGACCCCGAGGTGTGGGTGAGGAACTGGGGAAGGAGCAGCGACTTTATCATTAACGCCATCAACCTGCAGCCCGGCGACGAGGAGATCATTGTCCAGAGATTCAAGGAAATCTTTGGTTAACGTTGGAGACCGTTAATCGGCTCAAGGTGGGCTTCGACAGGGACATGACCATGCTCACAGGGAGCATGTTCACCCGACGCATCGTAATGGGGTTCCTGCAGGTTGTCAGGGCCATCTATTTCGCGTTGCTGGGCTTCAGCCCGGTCGAGATCGGGCTCCTGCTGAGCATCGCCACTTTCCTAAGCGCCATCCACCACATCACCTTCGGCTACCTATGTGACAGGTACGGCAGGAAGCCTTTCCTGATACTGGGAACCTTTTTCGCTGCATCTCGTACAGCATTATTCGCGGTCTCAACTGATTTCTGGGTCCTTGCTCTTGCCCAGAGCCTTGGCGCCATGGGGGAGGGAGTGGGCGCTGGTCAGCCAGTCGTATCGGGGTACATAACTGACAAAGTTGAGGCACATCATAGGCCAAACATCTACAGCACAATGGCGATAACCAACAGCATAGCCTCGACCATCGGGTTGAGCTTCGGCGGTCTCCCTATTTTACTTGAGAACCGCTTCGCATATGATGTGGTCTCCGCCCACCAGCTGTTATGGTGGGTCTGCACGGCAGTGAACCTGATCTCCCTGGTCTTCCTGTTCCCGATACATGAAGCTGAACGGGTGTCAAGGGGAGATATGACTAAGAAAAAGGGCTCAGGCATCAAGAACTGGGGCGTCATAGCCAAGTTCAGCATCACACGCAGCACAAGCGGCCTTGGCTGGGGCATGGTTGACAGCCTAATGACCCTGTACTTCTTCGAGCGGTTCATGGTGAGCACCGATATCCTAGGTCCAATCTACGCCTTCGCTAGGTTCCTCAGCATCTTCACGTACCTTGTCACCCCCCGGGTTGTTGAGAGGTACGGCCCGATACAGACCATAGTGACCACGAGGCTGATATCTGCTGGTGTGACCGTGCTTTTCGCGTTATCAAGCTGGTACCCAATGGCTGTTGCACTAATGGTATTGAACAGGATAGTCGTCCTATTCACGATGCCCATCAGGCAGACATTCGCGTCGGGCATGGTCTCCCCCGAGGAGACAGCCACAGCGATAGGCATCAGCAACTCGGCGAGGATGGGCGTGAGGACCATTGCCCCGACACTGGCGGGGTACATGTTCGAGTCCATCAGCCTGACTCTTCCTTTCTATACAGGCGCCGTCCTGATGGCTATCAACGGGGGGCTCTTCTGGGCGTTCTTTAGGCCACGGGAACCTGAACTTTCTCCAAATACTTAACAAATGGTTACCATACTTCGTAGTGTTCCATCAATGGAAAAAGAAAACGCCCTCCGCCTCATCGAGAGTTCATCAAGGCGAGAGCACTCCCTGCTCGTATCCAAGATTATGACCGTGTTGTCTGATGCCCACGGGGAGAGCAACTTGAATTGGGAGCTGGCGGGGCTACTTCATGACCTTGACTATGATGCAACCATCGATGAACGTGGGCTCCATGGAGAAAAAGCGGCCGAGGCCCTAACCGGCCTTGTGGACGAATCAGTTCTCCACGCGATTAAATCTCATGACCACAGAGCAGGGTACAAACCCAGCTCCCTCCTCGACAACAGTCTACAGTTCGCTGACGCCGTATCTATCCTCCTCAGGGAATCAGAGGATGTTCTGGATGAGAAGCCCTGGGTCAAGGAGATAATCGAGGAGTACCAGCTGCCCAATGGCTTGAGTCTACCCGAGTTAATCAGGATGTTCTCCGAGAGTCTTTAACGTCCAGTCCCAGAGCCTGTCCTGGATCTCCTCGTCGTATGTGATCTCCGCGGACTCCGTCTCCTTCCTCTTTGCAAAGGTCTTCCCCGATATACCCTCAATCTCGGAGGCCGTGGCCGCCCAGATACTGGTCTCCGCCCCCTTCTCGGCGCTTATCTGGATGGGCCTGACGATGGTGAAAGCGATCCTGTCCCTGAGACCACCCATGTTTCTGCCCAGGTTTGTTGCCACGAACCCCGGCTCAACCACGTTGGCCGTAACGCCGGTCCCAACCAATCGCCTGGCCAGGGCATATGTGAACGTTGTCACGATGAGCTTGCTGTTGGCGTACTGCTTCATGCTGGCGTACTTTTTCTCCATCATGATGTCATCGAAATCAATCTTTCCCGTCTTGTGCATCCCCGAGCTGATGTTTATGATCCTAGAGGGCTCTGTCTCCCTCAACATGGCCAGGAGGTTATTTGTGAGCCTGAACACGCCAAGGTAGTTGGTCGCGATGGTCTTCTCGAAGCCCGCCTCGGTCTCCTGGCGCTTGCTAAAAGCCGCTCCTGCGTTGTTGATGAGCACGTTGAGGCACATGAAACGCTCCTTGAAGGCTTTGGTGAACCTGTCCACGCTTGCCACGTCGCTAACATCGCAGTGCATCAGGTAGACACTGCTGGCGCCCGTCGCCTGTTTGATCTCCTCCATGGCCGTCTCCCCCTTGTCCATATTCCGCACGACCATAACCACGGTCGCCCCCCTCTCGGCGAGCCCCTTGGCCGTATGGTACCCTATCCCAGAGTTGGCGCCGGTGACGATGCACACCTGACCAGTGCAGACCTTTTCGCTCATACCTCCTAGTTATCCCACGTTGTCTTAAAAACCGTCCCCGCAAGTGTCAATTATCCCTTTAACACCCTGTTACCTAGGTGAATTTTTTGGGTGAAACGTTCAAGGTCCACGGCTACACCGAGGACCAGCTCATATCCATGAAGATGGACGACTTGCGGGCGGTGTTCCACGAGAGAACACACCACACAATCGAGGTCTACTATTACAGGATACTCAAGGGCAACTACGAGATGCCCGAGGATTACGGTGTTGTGGCCGAGAAGCTCCTTGAGATCTGGAAGAACCGGGGGTTCCCAATGAACCCGCCGGACATCCAGTGGTGTATCGAGTACATCGACGCGGCGAAGCGGATGAGGGAGGGAAAGTCCCCGGGGCTGGCCGTGACCCCGTGGGAGAGTTTCACCGAGGCAGAGGCGGATACCGTTGAGCGGCTGATCTACGGCAGGAAGAGTATCAGGCAGTTCAAGCCCGACCCCGTCCCCGATCACATGATCAGGCGAATCCTCAAGGCGGGGCTGTACGCCCCCCACGGCTGTAACGTCGGCTGCACACGGTTCCTCGTGCTCAGGGACCCAGAGGAGCAGAAGCTGGTGAGCAGCGACATCCCCATCGAGAACTGCGTCATGATCGTGGTGCTCCAGGAGTTCAGCATGTACCACACGCTACGCTTCGAGAAGTATGTGCCCCAGAACCTCTACTTTGACGCCGGTGCGGCGGCCGACCACATATGCCTCATGGCCCACGCGCTGGGGCTCGGCCACTGCTGGCTCACCCACGGCGAGGAGACACAGAAAAAGCTCAGGGAGCACTTCAACCTGGGCCCCACCATGACGAGCAGGAACCACATAATCATCGGCTGGCCCGACGAGGAGACATTGAAGTCAGAGAGGATGAGCCTGGACGAGTCCATCCTCAACTAGGTGACCAATTGAAGCCGCTGCTCCTCTTCGATATGGATGGGACCCTCATTATACTGAGGCACAGGCCAAAGTACCGGGGGACCATCACCCACCACACGCCGTTCATGGTCATCAAGGCCCAGATGAAGGAGATCGCCGTTGGCCACGGCGTCCCTCCCGAGGAGATCATGGGCATGAACAGGATGGCCCACATCTGGAACAGGACGAGGAGCTACCTTGAGGAGGGTGGGCGGAGCCCTGAGGATGTCCAGGCAATCATCGACGAGATAAACGTGCCC
>JABXKY010000006.1 GCA_013619005.1 Candidatus Bathyarchaeota archaeon
ATGGTACACCTACCTCAACAACTCCCTGGATAAGGCTTCGAGTATGATCGCTGAGGAAATAAGTGGGATAGCCATCAGCGCAACAACCACTGGACTGGCTTCCAAGCTCACCCATGTGAGCCAGTATTTCCCCGGGGTGGTGAGCCACAGGGTGCACGCCGAGAACTCGGGCATCGGTTGGAGAGGAAAGAACAGCCTCATTGTGAACCCCAGGTACAGCTGCATGATCCGGCTGTCAGGTGTGATAACGGGTACGCCTCTTGTCAACACACACGCAATCACTGAGGGGTGTAGTGATTGCGCCAGCTGCGAGGACGCCTGCACCTTCCTCAAACACAGGGAGAGACTAGATGATTACAGGGAGCAGTGCAGGGTCTTCTTGGACAACCTCGGGCTAGACGACGAGGTCTGCGGCAAATGCATCAAGGCGTGCGTTCACTCGCCGAGGCTGGCAAATACCCCTGAGATACCTGAGGACCAGCCATTGAACATGGTCTACTATACGAGCCTATAACCTCGTCAGGGTTGATTAAATTCCAAAAAGAGATGGAAGAGCTAGAGCTCCACTTCCTCGCCGGACTGCCCCGGCTTCCAGCCCTTGATGTGCTCGAAGGCAGCGTTGACGCCGTTCCTGATGTATGACGTGTCGCTGTTGACGGCGCAGAACAGGAAGCCCCTATCAATTGCCTCGTTGATATTCGTAGGTCCCGGCGTCGTAAAGCAATGCATGCCCGGCGCTACCCCGGCGTCCCTACCCGCCTCAACTATCCTATCCAGGGTCTTGAGGAACACGGGGTTTGTGTAGTCCCTGTGTATCCCCATGTCCAGACTCAGGTCGCTGGGACCCACGAAGCACGCGTCCACGCCCTCGACGCTGAATATATCATCGATGTTCTCGACGCCCTTGGCGGTCTCGATCATGACCACGCATAGAGTCTCCTCGTTCGCCGATGCGAAGTAGTCGGGATCACGGAAGGCCGCCAGCCTCGGACCTGCGCCCCTCTCGCCCCACGGCGGGTACTTCATGAGGCGAACCATGTCCTCGGCCTGCTCCTTGGTCTCGATCCTCGGGCTTACGATGCCTGTTGCCCCTGCGTCCATTACTTTCTTGATCCAGATGAGGTCGTGCCATGGTATCCTACACATAGGCATGCACCTATCCCTGCCCCAGAGCATCGACTGCACCATGAAGTGGTACGTCTCGGGTCCGTATGCGCTGTGCTCCATGTCGCAGACCAGCCAGTCCCAGCCCATGTCGGCCAGGTACATGGTCATATCGGGGTGACCAACAGTCACCCATGTGCCCAGAGCCGGCTTGCCAGCCTTGAGCTTACGCTTTACAAGGTTCTTCATGGGTGAATCGGTGACCCCTGTGGATAAAAAACCGTCGAGGGAAAGACTTGAATCAGGGAGGCTATTTGAGTAGCTGTGGTCAAAATGGAAGGCTGGGTCTATGCGTTGCTTGCCGTGCTGGTTTGGGGGATTGAGGCGATTATCGTGAGGGGCGCTGGGGATGGGGTTGACCCGTTAGTCGGAACAGGGATTGGATGTATCGCCGCCGGATTGGTATTTGCCGTCTACCTGGGGGCCACTGGGAGAATAAACTCGGATATATTGAACCGTTCGGGTTTCTACTACGGTTTGGCCGGGGTCACGAGCTTTGCCGTGGGCCATTATTTCTATTACACGGCCATCAATAAGTCGGGGGCATCCCTCAGCGCAAGTCTGGTGGCTACGTACCCGCTGCTAACCGTGATACTGGCGTGGCTGCTATTCGGTGAGCAGATCACCTTGAAGAGCGGGTTAGGTACCCTTCTCATTGTGATAGGCGGGCTACTATTGTTTGTTTGACCCGATGCAAAATGTATCGGTTTGAGCAAAAAAGAGGCACCGATACTGTCATGTATCGGATTTAGAGGTCCGCGAACACCGGGCCGATGCCCAGCCTTTCGAGGGTTTCCTTCGTGGGTACACCTGTCTCTGGGTCCCAGCCCATCTTCTCGTAGTAGTTCCTTAGCATCTCGTCCCAGTGGGGCTGGATGCTGATCCCCTCGGTGGGTCCATCAACGGGTGTCGACCCGTATCTGGATGAAGGCCTGTCGTGCTCAGCCGAGAGCCCTGTTTGTAGGTTGAATGCCCGCATGAGGTTCACTGCCCTCCTGCCTATGTCCCAGGCCTCATCCGGGCTCATGTCCCAGCCTGTGGCCGCAGAGATCGCCGCGGCTAACCGTTTGTGGTTCATCCTGGTGTTGAACCTGCATGTGAGCGCGCTGTCCTCCAGCTGCATCAATCCCTTGGTCCTCGCCACCTCGTTGCTGACATTGATGGGATTGGCTGGACCCTGCGCCTCTGGGTTCATGGCGCTCATATGTGTCTCAATGGTGCTCGTTCCGCTGACACAGGTGTCAAACATCTCGGCCCACCTGTTCCTGTGGTCGTGGCCCCTAGGGCTGTTGCCCTTCATGGTGTAGATGGCTGCCTCCGCTGCTTTTCCTCCAAGCTTCTCCGATGCCCTCTTGACTCCCTCGGCAAGTAGATCGCCAAAGCCCTCACGGCTCGCCGTCATCCTTAGAAGCCTTTCAACACCCTCGGCGTCGCCCCAGCCGGTCTTGAACCCTACCTGCTCCTCGGTGAGCCACCCCTCCTCCAGTCCCTCCATGACCCAGCCAACTAGCCACCCCGCCTCGTTGTTATCGAAGCCAAGCCTGTCGGTGAGGCCACTGAGCATCATCGTGGCCTCTACGTCGGTTATGCCAACCACCGGCCCCCATGCCGCCATCTGCTCGTACTCCGGCTCGTCCACCATGCACTTGTGCTTGCCCTCCTTTACCTCAAACATCGTCGCGTGGAGGAGCCTGCAGCCCCAGCAGGGGACCCTGGCCACCTGGTAGTTCTCCCTCAAGGTGGGCTCCACATAGTCCTCGATTTCCTCATCGGAGACCCCCCAGTCATAGGTGCTGTAGTTCTTCACGGGAAGCCCTCCGTTCTGTCCCTTCCACATGTTGGCGACGCCGCCAATGGTGCCCCTGAAGTACTCCACGTCCTCGTAGATTTCCTGGGAGACCTTCTGGAGGGCAGCCCTATCGTGGACCTCCTGGTTGGCGCCGCCCCTGAAGGTGATGATCGCCTTGACCTTCTTGCTCCCCAGGACGCCCCCCGTTCCGTTATGGCTCGCGCTGTGCCCGTGGTCAACAAAGGTTCCCGCCCACCTGGATTTTTTCTCCCCCGCTGGACCAATTGAAAGGA
>JABXKY010000315.1 GCA_013619005.1 Candidatus Bathyarchaeota archaeon
AACTATATCAACGTCCTCAGGGATATGACCGAGGACGAGAAAACTGACCTCAGGAAACGCCTTGACGCCCTAGGAGTCCTCTAGGCTCTCGACCTCAGCGTCGAGCGCCTTCTCAATATCATCCAGCTTGTCCTTGATCCAGACCTGCAGCTCCTCTATCTTCCTGACCTTGGCGTTCCACCTGCGGACGTTGATCTGCTTCCTGATGGACCTCTCGACTACCTTCTGGAACAGGTTCGGGTCTAACGCGTCCAGCTCCACCGACTTGTCGCCGTGGGTTGCCATGAACCCCTCCGCCCTGGCGTCGCTTCTCTTCACCGGCATTGGGGGCAGGTTATGCTCACTGATCTGGTCCGCGGTCAGGGCGATCCTGGTAACCGAGAAATCCTTGGCCCCGTACCGTTCCAGGCGGACTTCAAGGTCCCTCTCTATATCTATGCCGCTGGGGTCAAAGTCCCCGAAGTAGAGCACCACCACGTGTTTCCCCTCAAGCCGCGTCTGCATGTACCTGGCCATCCCCTGGACGTAGCTGAAGCTGGGGTACCCTCTCGTGGGGAACGTGCGGATTGAGTAGCGGTTGGCCACGCGGCTCACAAGGCGGCTGAGGGCGTCCTTCTCCAGGCTGATGAGGACGTACTTAGACTGGTTGTCCCACATGGGCATGGTGAAGCTCTTCCAGCTGTCCTGTAAACCGTTCAGCTTGCTCTTGAGGTACTCCTCGGCCGAGTAAAAGCCGGTGTCGCCCCTGCCCAGGATACGCCTGCTCCTGTCCTCAAGACAGTTGATGGGCACATCGCCCCGCTCCCTGGCCTTTACAAGTATCCTGCTGAGGCGCTTGTACGAGTTTATGGTGTTCGTGATGAGCAGACGGGATACCAGACGGTAATACAGCTGCCTCAAAGTGATGGCCGTATCGTACTGGTCGAATATCTCAAGGGATGCCCGCACGATCTCATCGTAGCCGGGCGATGACCTGCTCACAGAAGGTATTCACCCCACTGGGTATAATTCAGTTATCACGGGCTGATGCTAAAAAGAATGAGTTTAAACTGATTTGAGGGCCTCGGCTGCTATCTGAGCCTTGGTTTTCCCCTTGTAATCGATGAGTTTACCCTTGAGGACCTTGGAGTAATCACCCAGCCAGTCAAACTTGTCGCACTCAGCTAGTTCATCGCACTCGTTGCAGAGCCCGTAGCCCTTCTCTTTGGCGCACACACGGATGGCGCAGTCCGGTGGTCCGCCTCCTTTCTCACATCCCGCGCAGTAGGCGTACTTGGTCATCCACTCAAGGGTCTTCTCGGTTGCCTCCCAGTCAAGCCCGGCCCCACCCGGGAAAGCTGGCGCCCAGTCCTTGATCCCTATGCTGTATATGAGTTCCTTCGTCTTTTTCGCCGTTCCAGCGGCGGTTCCGTTGCCCAGGTCACATGTTCCGCAGGTGATGCCGCATGGCGCGACTTGGTTTTTCACGTCGAGTGGTGATGTCATCAAATTCTGCTTGGTGATAGCTGTTTTAAGACTTCCAGATAGGCTTGAGGCACCCGGGTAACTGAAAACCCGGGGATTCGAAGCCGTTAAACGTGCCTGGTTCCCTGTCTCTACGATTAAATTGAGTCTATTCCAGAAGCAGAGATGCATGCAGGTTCTTGACCTGTTGAAGGAGGACGGCGTGGATGTCCTTCTTCTCTTCCCCGGCGCCAACATCGCATACTACACCGGGTTCCCCATAGGCATGAGCGAGAGGCTCGCCGCGGCCGTCATACCTGTGGAGGGCGAGCCTTTCTTCGTCGTCAACAAACTAGAGGGAGAGCTCCGGGGACTGGAGCCATGGTTCAAAAAGGTCAAGATCTGGGACGAGCACGAGGACCCTGTCCAGCTGCTGGCCGACTCGTTGACCGAGGCCGGGCACGGCAATGGTCGCATAGGCGTATCAGTTGAGGCTCCGTGGGGCTGGGTGAACAGCCTCATGGAGAGGCTGCCGGGGGCCGAGTTGGTGGACATCAGCGACAGCGTGGGCTACGTCAGGATGGTCAAGACCCCCGAGGAGGTAGCCCTCATGGAGGAGGCGTGTAGGATCAGCGACGAGTCGATGGAGGAGGCGTTCGCGCAGCTCCACACGGGCATGACGGAGAAGGAGCTGCAGGTATTGATGACGGGGGGAATGCTCAAACGGGGCGCATCCCGCGCCTTCGCTGGTGTTCTCTTCGGCGAGAGAGCCGCGTTGCCCCACGGAGGGGCGAGCGACAGGAAGCTCAAGCCGGGGGAGTTTGTGCTGGTGGACATGGGTGGCCTCTACAAGGGCTACTGGAGCGACTGCACAAGGACGGTCTTCTACGGGGAGGAGCCCACCGAGAGGCAGAGGGAGATCTACGAGGTGGTTCTCAGGGCCAACAGGGCGTCATTCAATGCTTCCAGGCCCGGGGTTACATGTGAGAGCATCGACGTCGCGGCCAGGGAAGTGATAGATGGGGCCGGCTACGGCGAGTACTTCATCCACAGGCTGGGACACGGCGTCGGCATGGAGATCCATGAACACCCATACATGGTGAGGAACAACATGCAGCTACTGGAGCCCAACATGGCGTACAGCGACGAGCCCGGAATATACATCGTGGGCGATATAGGGGTCAGGGTCGAGGACCTACTGGTGTGCACAGAGGACGGCGCCAGGAGCCTGACAAAGTTCCCCAGAACATTAAGAAAGTACCAAGTGAAGTAACTGGTAGCTATGGGCCTTGAGACGATAATCGGCGGCCTCCTTACGGCAGCCGGTGGCGCGCTGTGTATCTACTGGTACATCTACTGGGAGAGGAACTATGAGGGCGATCTACTCACGGATGGTCCTTACCAGTACGTGCGCCACCCGTACTACGCGGGGTTCCTTTTAGTGTCCCTCGGGATGGTGATTGTATGGCCAGGGTTCGAGACCAGGATTCTGGCAGTGATGACCCTGGCAGGGCTGTACGTGATGGTGCCGAGGGAGGAGCAGGAGCTAATTAACAAGTACAGGAAAAAGTACAGGAAGTACATGGCCAAGGTCAAGTACAGGCTCATCCCCGGAATCTACTAGCTTTTATCAATTGAAGTCGCATTATCCTGTTATGCTCACTGTAGCCGGCGGTATCCTTGAGGAGAACGGCATGATCCTCATCGCGCAGAGAAAGAGGGATGATGCTTATGGGCTCAAATGGGAGTTCCCCGGCGGCAAGCTTGAGGAGGGCGAGACGGGTGAGGAGTGCATCGTCCGTGAGCTCATGGAGGAGCTGGGCATCGAGGTCGAGGTGATGGGCCTCTACGATGAGTTAGCCGAGGACGATCTGACCCTCCTTTATTACCAGGTTAAGTGGGTCTCGGGCAAAATAACCCTCAACGATCACGAGAGGGTGCAGTGGGTCTTCGTGGACGAGTTGGATAACTATGACCTGCTCTCAGTTGACCGTGAGGTCGCCATGAAACTAATCCAACGGGGAATATCCGAGGGTTTTAACTAGGGTAAGCACGGTGTCTTGTCCATGTCCGATGATATGGTGAAGTACTACAGCGACAGAGCCAAGGAGTACGAGGAGATCTATGCATGGAGGGACCCGGATAGGCAGACGGAGCAGGACCTGATGGGCGTGGAGTTGAAGAAGGCCTTCAAAGGTAAACGTGTCCTGGACATTGGCTGCGGCACCGGTTACTGGACCCAGAGGATCAGCGAGACCGCCGAGAGCGTCCTGGGTATCGATATCAACGAGGCCGTCCTTGAGATAGCTAGGAGCAAGGAGTACGGCTGCCCCTCCGGGTTCAAGGTCATGGACGCCTACAACATGGAGCTTGAGGAGAAGTACACCGGAACCATCGCGTCCTTCATGCTGAGCCACGTACTGAAGCAGGACATGGACGGTTGGATCAGCCACGTCCACGACCAGCTTGAGCCCGGCGCATCCGTGTTCATCGCCGACAACACCTTCGTCGAGGGGATAGGGGGCAAGCTCAACACCAAGCCAGGTGACCCCAACACGTACAAGCTGAGGACCCTGAACGACGGCAGCCAGCACATGATAGTCAAGAACTATTTCACCGTGGATGAGCTCGTGGAGCTATTCGGGGCACACACCAGTGGGTTTGATGAGAAAAACGTGTTCATGGGGAAGTGCTTCTGGTGGGTCAGCTACCAGTACAGGCCCTAGTCGACAGGGGAGAACTCTTCCTTGGGGGCGCCGCACAGGGGGCACTCCCAGTCATCCGGCAGGTCGGCGAAGGCCGTCCCGGCCGCCACTCCGTTATCGGGGTCCCCCACATCGGGGTCGTAAACGTATCCACAGATATTGCACTCGTATTTCTGAGACATGGAAAAGCCATACCCACGCCGTTATATAAAATCAGTGGCAGGTTGCATCGTAAACGATAATATCCCGCCGCGCACCAACGTACAGTGATGCTAGCTGAGAGGGAAGCCGCAAAGTACCCGTTCCTGCGGGCAGGCCTGAACCTACTTGAGGGTCTGGACCTCCAGCTGGACGAGCTGGCGGGCCCCGCGTACTCCAAGGTGGTTGACAGGGCCAAGGATAGGGTGGTTGAGGCCATACTCGACGGCGAGGCCTCGTCGCGTTTCGTTGACCCCCAGACCGAGCTCCTCAGCTACCCCATAGCCGTCATGTTCGTGACCCTGGTCTCGGAGCAGTTCCTTAACAGGAGGTTCAGCCTCAGCGAGGCCGTGAGGGCGTACTCCCTGCTGCAGAGAGAGGACGAGGATAGGATACTGGACATCGCCCTCAACGAGTTCGAGTGGGACATCATGGAGGACCCGGAGACCATAGACGGTGAGGTCATGAACCTCAAGCTATCGTTCTCGGACTACCTCAGACTGGCTGCCGGGTTCCACGAGCCCAAGTGGAAGCTGGTGAACAGAAAGATGGAGGGCGGCTACGTGGCGCTGACCGATAAGGAGGCCGCGCGCCTTTTGCAGGTGGAGGTCGAGAAATGGGTCAACGAGAGGGTGTCAACTCCCAGCAAATTCCCTTTACCCCTGCCCCTCCAGACAAGGCTGGACGAGATCAAGAAGGTGTTCGAGGAGAACAGGTCCAGGCTGGGTGGAAGCGCGCTGCCCGACGAGGTAGTCAATGAGGCGTTCCCGCCTTGCATTAACTACTGCCTGGAGGGACTAATGGCGGGTCGTAGGGCGAGCCACATGGAGAGGTTCGCGTTGACCAGCTTCCTGGTGAACATCGGCATGCCCGTCGACCAGATGGTGAGCTTCTACACAGACGTAACCGACTTTGACGAGTCCCTGACCAGGTACCAGATAGAGCACATCGCGGGGTTGAAGGGCAACAGGACAAAGTACACGCCGCCCACCTGCAACACGTTGAGGACCCACAGGGTGTGCAGGAACCCTGACAGAATATGTGAACGGATTAACCACCCGTTGTCGTACTACCGCAGGAAGATCTGGATGATGCAGCGACGCGCGGAGGAGGAAGCTGCGAAGCAGGCCGAGAGGGAATCTGAACCCTCAAATATGGCGAAGCAGAAATAACTGCGCATTGAAAAAGCCGTTAACCGAGGAGCGCCGCGAGAGACTTAGACAGGTGGGGCTCCACTACTGTAAACATTACGAGAACGTGGTGCGTTACAACGCGCCGGCTTGCGGCAAGTGCAGGCACGCCACCTACCAGAAACGGTAACCAGTTTTATACCCGTCCAGCGTCAAGGTTTAACCATGGAGCAGGAGCCCTGGGGGAGCCCCAAGTTCGTCGAGGAGCAGTTCACCCAGTGGTACCGCAGCAACGCGGCCTCGATACCTGCCCCCATCGACCTCCCCCGGAGGGAGTTCGCCTTCCTAACGTTCCGGAGGAGGGGCATGCACAGGCACATCGAGTTGCCCACATTGAAGGACCTCCACGGGTACCTCAGGAACAACGCGCCCATGCACGCCTATCACAGCAGCAGCTACTACGAGGAGCCCACCGCCGACATGGCCCAGAAGGGCTGGCTTGGGGCCGACCTAGTGTTTGATATAGACGCGGACCACTTCGACCTGCCATGCCAGAAGACCCACGACAAGTGGTGGTGCAGGAACTGCGACGAGGAGGGCACGGGTCACCCCCCCGAGATATGCAAGTGCGGCAAGGCCCAGTTCGATTCAGAGACATGGCTCTGCGGTGAATGCCTTCAGGCTACAAAGTACGAGACAGAGAAGCTGCTGGACATACTGATACAGGATTTCGGGGCAAAGATCGAGGACCTGATAACCAACTTCAGCGGAAACAGGGGCTACCACGTCCACGTCCACAGCGATGCCATGAAGCACCTCAACCAGAACTCCAGGAGGGAGATAGTGGACTACATCATGGCCACGGGTTTGGAGGCAGGCCTCCAAGGGTTCAAACCGGGGAAGGGAGCAAGGTCCACTTTGGCCGAGGGAGGATGGAGAGGCAGAACAGGCAGGGCCGTGTACGATTACCTGACCTCGGCCACCGAGAAGGAGATCAGGGCCCTCAAGATGGGTCGCAACGCAACAAAGGCTGTGCTCACCTCAAGGGACGAGGTGCTTGACACCCTCATCACCAAGCACCCCAGCAACATACTGCCCATGATCCCTCCCAAGCAGCTGGATAAGCTGGTGGCCAAGGCCATTAAGCTGCAGGCCAGCGAGATCGATACCGTCGTCACCACTGATATCAACAGGCTCATCAGGATGCCCAACACCCTCCACGGCAAGACGGGCTGGCAGGTGCAGACCATCCCGTACGGGAAGCTGCCCAGCTACGATCCACTGATGCAGGCGGTGATCCTCAAGGGGCCCGATGTGGAGCTGGAGTTCAAGGGCGCCCCTAAAATCAAAATACTGGACGAGACATATGGTCCATATGAGGAAGAGGACGTGACGATGCCCCTCGGGGCGGCGCTTTTCTTCCTCTGCAAGAAGGGAGCGAGGGTAAAAAGATGAGCTATAGCACACTCCAGAAGGCATGGGAGAGTGAGTTGAAGGAGAAGGAGCTCCAGAACATCCCCGACACGCTGCTCCACGAAATGAGGGAGTACATAGCCGCCCTCAACAGGACCCCCACCGACGAGGAGACCCTGAGTGGCCAGCTCACCAAGAAGGAGAAGGAGTACGCCAACAGGATGCTCAGGGAGTTAACCGAGAACAGGCTCAGGAAGATAGTCACAAGGGAGGCCATGGGGGAGGCCATTGACGCCCAGGCAATGACCCCCGAGGAGCAGAGGCTCCACAGCAACCTGAGGCAGCTCCTGACGGGTTACAGGCAGGGGGCCGACCTTCCAGAGGTGAAGGAAGCGCCCGCACAGGCGAAGGCCACGCCGCCCACGCCTGCGCCGGTGAAGCGGATGAAGCCGGCGCCCCAGCCCGTCATCAAACCCGATGAGGTTGAGCTGATAGTCGTCAGGTTCCTGCAGCCATTACCAGCCATCATGGGCATCGATATGAAGGCATACGGGCCGTTCCAGCCCGAGGAACTGGGGACCATACCGGCCAAGAACGCCGAGAACCTAATCAAACGCGGGATAGCAAAACAAGTGGAAGTCGAGCCTTAGCCAACCAGCGTGTTTATCTGTGACCTCTACATGAGTAGTATACCCCTCTTGAAAGAGTTAAACCTAATAAGGAGAGGCAAAGCTAAGACGGTGAGAAATAGCCATGAAAGTACCTAAAATCATGCGAACGTACTGTCCGAGGTGCAAGACGCACACGGAGTTCAGCGTTGGCATATACAAGCCTGGCAAGCGCAAGGGCGCCAAGAAGGGCGAGCGAAGGCAGGCTAGACGAAAGAAGGGCTATGGCGGCCAGAAATTCCCTGAGCAGCACAACCAGGCGAAGGTCACCAAGAAGCAGGTCCTGACACTCAAATGCAATGAATGCAGCTACGGTCTCATGCGTAAGGGTATGCGGCTCAAGAAACTGGAGGTAGTATAATGGCTGAATGGACACACCTTATTCCTAGGCCATCCAGCAGGTTCCTCAGGGTGCGCTGCATCAGCTGCGAGTCCGAGCAGATCATTTTCAGCCACTGCAGCACACATGTCCAGTGCCAGATGTGCGGCGAGAGCCTCGCTGAGCCCACGGGCGGCAAGGCAAAGATAAACGGCGCGGTAGTCGCTGTACTAGGGTGAGTTAAATGAGTCTAGGATTACCTGACTGGCCTGAGGTGGGATATATAGTCATCGCCACCGTCCTTAAGGTGGAGAGCTACGGAGCCTACGTCAGGCTTGACGAGTATGGAGAAAAGGAAGGACTCCTGCACATAAGCGAGATCAGCAGCAGATGGGTCAGAAACATCCGTAACCACGTCAGGCAGAACCAGAAGGTGGTCCTACAGGTCATGAGAACCGACCCAGCCAAGGGTCAGGTTGACTTGAGCCTGAGAAGGGTTAGCAGGGACGATAAGCGCAAAAAACTTGAGGAGTGGAAAAAGGCAAGGAAGGCCGAGACCTTGCTGTCACAGGCAGCGAGCCAGCTGGGGGTCGAGCTCCTGGACCTCTACGAGTCTGACGGCTCAAAGCTAGTAGAGCGTTATGGAAGCCTCTACGGCGGCCTTGAGGCCGCATCAAAGAACGGGCTCGAGGCACTAACGGAGGCAGGAATCACCGGGGAGACAGCCGAGACTCTGAGCGAGATCAGCAAGGATAAGATCGTCATCAGCCAGGTGACCATCCAAGGCGTCATCCAGATGACCAGCCTCAACAACGAGGGGGTGGAGGATATCCGGATGGCTTTCATCGACGCGGGCGTGGTTGCCGAGGAGCACGATGCCACTATCAAAATCACTACAAAGGGTGCCCCCAAGTATCGCATAGACCTCATGGCCGATGATTACAAGACGGCGGAGTTCGCCATGGACAAGACCGTTACCTCTATCGAGGACGCGTGGAGTAACATCGAGGGCACGTTCAGCTACGAGAGGCAGTGATCCCCCGTGGTGTGGCTTCTGCGAAAATGCAACAATTGCAACGTTTACACCTTCAAGGATTCATGCCCCAAATGCGGCGGTAAAGCCGTTTCACCTCACCCCGCCAAGTTCAGTATGGACGACAAGTACCGCAGGTACAAGCTTTTAATGAGGCGTCTTGCGGCGAACAAGGAATAATCCCTACTTATTCTAATTACAGGTGGGAAGGCTTTTTACGCCACAGATACCATGAAAGTACTCGGTTACAATGGCAAAG
>JABXKY010000040.1 GCA_013619005.1 Candidatus Bathyarchaeota archaeon
TCTCGGTGGTGTCCCCGCGTAGAATGTAATCGATCTGGGGGAAGTGCTCGATGATCTCCTCGTGGAAGTAGCTGGCGGATAACCCGCCCAGCAGTATGGGGGCGTCAGGGTGATGCTTCTTGACGATCTCGGCCAGGTCAAGGCTCCCCGCTGCATGGGGCAGCCAGTGGAGGTCGAACCCGAACACCTTGGCGTCAAGCTTCTTGATGAATTTCTCTGCGTCGAACCTTGGGTCTTTGAGCATCTTGACGGCCAGGTTTATGATCCTCGCCTTGTACCCGTTCTGCTCTAGGTACCCGACCATGCTGACGAACCCCAAGGGGTACATCTCGAACACCGGCGTTGAGGGAACAACATCGCTGATGGGCCCGTACATGGCTGGGAGTTTCCTGAAATCGTAGACACTGGGGGCGTGGAGAAGAACCAAATCGACGCCAGTCATAGACTCCCTACCGCCACAGTCTATTTAACGCTATCAAAAACTGAAGAGAGGTTTAGGAACTGGATGGCTTCTTCATGAACGTGATCGGGTAGAGTATACCGATGCAGGTCATGAGAGTGCCGATCCATATGAGGTTCATCAACGGGAAGTAGATGATGCTCACAACAAAGTCACCTGGAGTGAAAGAGACCCCATCCAGCCCGTGGGTCAGTGAACGGTACACGTTCTGTGACTGGTGCAACACGACGTATACGTCCCAACCTAGGCTCCGAAGAACGGTTGGCCTTGAGACGATACCGTGAGCAGAGTACAGCAGTATCTTGGCGTCAGCGCTGATGCTGGTCCCGCCCTTATGTACAGTGACAGGGATAGATAGCCCCGTGAACTCGGGCACCAGCTCCAAGCTTGAAGGACTGGATTGAACCAGACCGGTTGCCTCGATTATCTCGAACTCGCCGAAATCCAACTGGAGTTCGCCCAAGTTCATGGACTCGCCAGGGGTTCCAACCAGCTCACCGTAGTTGACCTCGTTGGTCGCGCTGAACAAGATCCCCACCATGATAATAACTACACCGAGGTGCAGGAAGCTTCTGCTTATCTGGAGCTTTCTCTTCTTCTGGATACTCGTGAACAGGTGGTACAGGGTGGAGAGCCCCGCGATGAAGGTCAGTGGTATGCCCAGGTTAGCCAACATGTTTCCAGTTGGGAAGTTCATGATAACTCCGGCTACCCCCAGGATGACTGCCCCGAATATGGTCGCAGAGTACTTTTTGATGTCAAGAACCTCGTAGAGGTTGCACCCGATCATGCCCACAAGGAAAAGGAGGACGAAGGGGTATGTCCACTTGTTGAAGAATGCCGCGTCGATGCTCACGTCTCCTCCAGTCATGCCGCTGTTGATAATCGGGAAGACTATCCCCCATAGGCTGATAACCGCGATCATTACGATGGATATGAAGCTAAGGGATATGGACATGTCATAAACCGTGTCCGTCTTGAGCTCGAACTCGAAGTAGCTGAAGCCCTTCTTGCTCTTGTTGGACAGGTAATAGAATATGATTATGCCCATCATCACGAGTAATAGATAGCCGATTGGGTTGCTTCCGAACGCGTGAACTGACTGCGCGAGACCTCCACGGGTTACGGCTGTCGCGAAAATAATGAGGGCACCGGTCACCATGAGCATAAAGTCCTGTGAGGTGCTCTTCTTGGTTGTCAGCTGTGCAACCAGGTGGAAGTACGCGGTCAGGGTCAGCCACGGGACCAGCGATGATGTCTCAACGGGGTCCCAAGCCCAGTATCCTCCCCATCCGAGTACCTCGTATGCCCAAAGGCCGCCGAGGGCGATCCCCAGAGTGAGGAAGAGCCATGCAATCGCCGCCATCCCCCGGGTCAGCCTAGGCTTGTTGTCGGATTCGCTGAACGTGAGCCCGAGCGCGTATAGAGAAGTGACGTAGCCGAAGAAGACGACCGGTGGGTGGATCAACATCCAAGGAGTCTTCAGTAACGGGTTAAGCCCAAGTCCCTCGTTTGGTGTGTAGGATAACATCTCAAACGGGTTCTGGATTATGACTACTACGAGCATGAAGAGAAGCACGACGTTCATGTACTGGTACATCTTTGACTGCTCTCTCGTCTCACCCAGCATCATCCTGATGATGAGGTAGCCCGCGGCGAACGTGAAGGCGAAGAAAAGCCATGAGCCAGCGTTGCTCGCCCATGAGGCGTAGAGCTTCTCGGACCAGCCAAGGATCGAGCTGCTGTATTGGAAGACCTCGATTACCTTGTAATTGCTCGTGAGGAATGAGAACGCGAACCAGAGATAACTGATTATCACTATTCCAGTTGAGACTGCAATTATTGGCACCTTACCGTCTAGAAACGTGGTATCCTTGTGTGTGCGCACATTATATAGGTCATATAGTAATGTGAACGCTGAAGCGATGATCATTATCTCCAATAGTTCCATAGCAGGCTATTCGGAGTGATCACTTTTAAATCTAGGAGTAAAAAAACGCATCATTTTAATTCGATACACAAACAGGATATGTGATAATCATGGAGTTCAGGGATGACGTTTATCTTGGAATCACCGGGGTCATAGTTGCGCTTGCAGCATATTTTGCTCTATACATTGCGCCCGCTGAGGTCACGATGGGGGAGCTGGTTAGAATATTCTACTTCCACCTCCCGCCGGCGATCATCACCTACATTTCACTCCTAGTCTCGGTATCAACTGGTCTTCTCTATATCAGGACGAAAGACTACAAGTACGACGCATTATCAGAGTCAGGCGCACTCCTCGGTCTCGTCTATGGACTGATTACCCTAATCAGCGGGGCGATCTGGGCCAACGCGACATGGGGCGTCTACTGGAACTGGGACCCAAGGGAGACCACCACCCTGATCCTATGGTTCGCGTACATCGGCTACTTCCTGTTGAGGATGTCAATCGAGAACCCTGAGAGAAGGGCATCATCGGCGGCGGTATTCAATACGTTGGCTTTCATGACGGTGCCGCTTAGCTATCTGTCGTTCATCCTATGGCCGTCACTTCACCCCAAACTGGGTGATGAGAGCGGTGGGTTGGGTTTAACAGGCACCATGGTGCAGGCACTTGTGATGAACATCATGGGAGGACTCTTCGTGTTCGGGTACGTTCTGAAGAAGACGTACGACAGGAGGATGAAACTCGATGAGGTTAAAAGTCGAATGATGGAGGAGATGTAAATGCCAGCCCAAGTCTATCAGGTTCTCGGTCTCTACCTAGTGGGGACCATCGGTTACATCG
>JABXKY010000323.1 GCA_013619005.1 Candidatus Bathyarchaeota archaeon
GATGGATTTGGAGAGCCTCGGCCCGATGAGGGGTAACGAGGTTAACTGCCTCAGGTTTGCCCGTTTTAGCTTGGCCTGTGTTGTGAACCCAGAGTTGTAGAGCACCTGTGCCCTGACTCTTCCAATTCCCTTGAGCCTGACTAATGGCAGGAGTTTTTTTGAGACGCCGTGTTTTACCCTTGTCCTGAGCGCGAAGAGCTCTCTCCTGAACTCTGGTAGTCTCAGTATCTTAGCCAGTTCATGGGTGGCGTATAAGAGCCACTCCCCGTTGGTTACTGCGCTGTACCTGTCCCCTGGCTGTACGTTGTACCTCTCCAGCAGGTCGCTTTCTGATACCTCGTTTATCCACGCATCGAGAACCATGGCTGTCTTTACCTCCCCGAGGAAGTCCTCGTAGTCGATGTAATCGTAACCTTCGTTTACGAGGACCGATAACTCGTCCCTGTGCTCCTCCAGGTAGTTCTCCACGAGCTCCATGTCCTTGCGCCTGGGCCTCAGAATGGGTCTCATGTCTGGTGTGTGGCAGATTAGGTGGAGCCAGGTGAAATCTGTGATGTCGAGGGCGCCGCGCTTCAACCCGTCTCTGAGCACCACCGCGGTCAGGGGGTCGATGTACAGCTCGCTTACCCTGCGCCCGAAGTCCGTTGCCCGTAGCCTGTCTCCCTCCCATGTTATCATGCCTTCTCTCTGGAGGTACCGGAGGAGGCTTCCCAGGATCAACTTGATGCCGGCGGTGGGGTAGTTGTACCCGTAGAAGGTGCTGCCGAAAAAGTCCAGGAGTCCCTGCTCTGAGTGGGCGTAGTCTGATGCCACGGCCGCCAGGGTGTGCCCCCTTAGGGCTGACTCCTGGGCCAGCCTGCTGTCGATGCGCTCGGGCTTGCCTAGGATATAGTCCTCCATGAGGAACTCTTGCTCGTCGTCGCTGGACGCTATCAAGAGGGCGGTTCCCTCTGTGTCGTACTGGGGTCTTCCCGCCCTGCCGCTCATCTGCTTGTACTCCATCACCTTGATGGGCTGCATGCCGTAGCCCGGCTTGAACCGCTTGTAGTTGCCGATGACCACGGTTCTGGCGGGTAGGTTGACCCCTGATGCGAGGGTGGGCGTCGCGCTGAGGATCTTGATATAGCCCTCCTTGAACGCCTTCTCGATCAGCCTCCTGTGCTGCCTGTTCAGCCCGGCGTGGTGAAAGGCCGCTCCCCTGCTGATTATGTCGGCCAGGTCGTCGGTGAGCCTCGTCTTTTCCCCATGGACTCCTATCTCGGCGCTTATCCTGTGGAGCTCGGTCTGCTCCCGCTTTGTGAGTCTCTTTTTCAGGGCTAGTGATGCCTGTCTCGCGGTGCTCTGGGCCCTTCTCCTGCTCTCCACGAAGATGAGTACCTGTCCTCCTTCCTCGAGGGCGTTGAGGGAGAGGTTTATGGGGTCCTGCTTGTGGTGCCTCTCGATGCCTTTGACGTCTCCGTCCTTGAACATGATACGGTTGCCTTGACTGACGCCTTCCCTGAGGGTTACTGGCCGCCAGTCTGTGGTTACGCTCTCGGCGTTGAGCCACTCGGCTATCTCGTATGCGTTGCTGATAGTGGCGCTGAGGGCCAGAACCTGTATGTCGGGGGTCATCTGGCGGAGCCTCGCCAGGCTTACCTCCAGTGTGGGTCCCCTGTCGCTGCCGATGAGGTGGACCTCGTCTGCGATGACTAGGCTGATGCCGCTCATCCATGGGCTTCTGTGGCGGAGGAGGCTGTCGCATTTCTCGTTTGTGCATATCACTATGTCGTAGGCCTGGAGCCATGGGCTGCTGTTGTCCATGTCCCCTGAGCTTACTCCTACCCTGATCTTTTTACCGTCGGGTTTGGTGAGGTCGCTGTATTCCTGGAACTCCTCGAACTTTTCCCATGTCAGGGCCCTGAGTGGTGTGAGGTAGAGTACCTTGCCATCGTTCTCCAGGACGTGTTTTAGGGCGCATAGCTCGGCTATCAACGTCTTGCCGCTGGCTGTTGGGCTTGCCAGCACCAGGTTATTTCCGTCGAGGACCCCCGTGGCTATGGCGTCCACCTGGGGCGGGTATAGTTCCTCGATGCCCCTGTCCATGATTATCTTCTTTACCTGGGTGGGGATGTCGAGTTGGGCGGTTTTCACTTGGTGCAGCTCACAGTCTACGATGCTTAACCGAGATATAGATGGTTGGGTGGTCTAGGTGAGGTTGTTTTCGGCTAGGTCTACGAGGAAATCGGCTACCCTGTTGACCTTTGCTTGTATTTCCTTCATCTCGTCGCCGTGACAGCTGATCCAGAGCCTGATGACGTGGCCTTTTTCGTTGTCTACCATGGATTTCACCATGGACTTTATGTAGACGTCGGGCTCCAGCTTGTTCGCCTCGTCGATGAGGGGGGCTAGCATGGACTCGTCCCGTGCGCTCAGGTTTATGATCCTCTCCGTGTAGTGCCCCTCGGATGCGTCGGTGAGGATGGGGTGGAGGGGGTTCTGGAATATCCACTTGAGCTCGCTTGGGACCCCTGGGAGACTGACGATGAGTGCCCCCTCCCTCCTGAGCATGACTCCGGGTGCTCCCCCCGCCTTGTTGTCTAGGGGCTCGGCGCCCTCTGGGAACGCTGCCATCTTCCTCCTTGCCTCGGTTATCTCGGCGCTGTCCACAACGCCCGCCCGGTGGAACGCCCTGTACTGTCGCTCGACGATGGCAAGGGCCTCTGGGTTGACCGCCAGGGGTAGGCTGAACGCCTCGGCGACCCCTTTCAGTGTCATGTCGTCGTATGTGGGGCCTAGTCCGCCTGTTGTTATAATGAGGCCTAGACCGTCGTCCATCATCCTGTTGAGGGCCTTGGCGATCTCCGTGGTGTCGTCTCTGACGGTTATGGTCTCGGCCACGATGTAGTTGAGGGGTTTGAGCTTGTTGATCATCCACTGGGTGTTGGTGTCCAGGGTGACGCCGTCTAGGATCTCGTTGCCCACCACCAGTATGCCTACGGTGTTCATCGGTCGTATCTTAGAGTCGCTGTGTATATGTTTAATCCCCAAACCCAATTAATTTTCTTATTTATACATTCATTCACTTTATATTATTCATTTTCTTTCATCCATTCTTATCTTCACTTTCCTATCCCTATTCACACCTACATCCCTACCCATTCCCCTACCCCTATACCCCCCTATATCACACACACAAAAAAAACTAGAATTGAAGCAATGGGAAAGGATCGAAATTCACACAATAATTTCT
>JABXKY010000131.1 GCA_013619005.1 Candidatus Bathyarchaeota archaeon
CGGGGAATACGTTCGCCGCTGGTGATCTTTTCACCCAGAAGACCTAGACTGGTTTTCCCGTTTTTGTCACTCTAAAATGAATAGGTAAAAATGTATATGGCTGGTTGGCGAGTTAGTTCTGGGGATTTCATGAGGTATGAACACATCAAGGCATTCGACATACCGGACGGCTGGTACAAGACAATAGAAAGAATATGGACCCATGGTGACTCGTTCTACGTGGGGTACGGCTCCGAGATCACGGAGACCAAGAAACTCAGCATCACACTGGAGATAGAGAACCCCCAGAACCGGCCGTTGATAGCCGACAAGGCCCCATGCGACATGAAGTACGTTAACTCCTACGCCCTCCAGTACCTCTGGCTGGGGATGAAGGCGGAGGGGGAGACCTACACCTACGGGGGGAGGCTCAGGGAGCCCCTCGACCAGGTGGAGTTAGCCATCCAGAGGCTCGTTGATGAGCCCAGGGACAGGCAGGTGGTCATGCTCGTCAGGAGGCCCGAGGACCTGTTGAAGGAGCTGGCGGGGATGAAACATGAGCCGCCGTGCCTCACCATACTGGACGTGGAGCTCTATGAGGGACAGCTCCATACGACGGGGTATTTTAGGTCCTGGGACGGCTTCGCAGGGCTACCTGCGAACCTGGCGGGTATCCAGATATTCTTGGAGGCCTTCGTGGATGAGGTCAACAAGAGGAGCGGGCAGAGCTACACCACGGGTAAGATGATATTCCACTGTAAGAACTGTCACATCTACAGTAGGCTGAACGATATCATCGAGGAGCTAATAAGCCCAGAGGAAGACGCCAGAAGACAGATCTCAAGGAAAAAAGAGTAAACTCTGGCTCCTATTCTTGAATAGCGTTTTAGCTCTTTTCAATTGAACTCCACGAGCGCTCTAAATTCTTAACTAGAATATTGAGCATTATTATGTGGTGATTCATTGCCATCAGCGCTCAAAGGTCTCAAGGTAGTTGATCTCACACAGCATCTCGCAGGGCCGTTCTGCACAATGCTTCTCGCGGATATGGGAGCCGAGGTCTTCAAAATAGAACCTATTTGGGGTGACGCGTCCAGAACATCCCCCCAGTACCCCGTAGTAGAAGGGCAGAGTAGTTACTTTATGCATGTAAACAGAAACAAAAAGAGCATAGCTCTTGACTTGAAATCGGAAAAGGGAAAACACGCATTAAAGGAACTCATCAAGAGATCGGATGTTGTGGTTGAGAACTTTAGGCCAGGGGTTATGGACAGACTGGGTATCGGGTACGAGTCACTGCGTAAAATATACCCCGGAATTATCTACGCTTCCATCTCCGGTTTTGGGCAGGATAGCCTATATGTGAAGAGGCCATCATTCGATATCATCGCCCAGGCGATGAGTGGTTGGATGTGGCTCAACAGCCGCGAGACCAGGGGGCTGAACAGTGCTGCCTCTTTTGAGTTAAACTGCCTCGCCGGTAGTCCCGGTGACACAGTGCCAGGGCTGTTCTGCGCCTTGAGCATACTAGCAGCGTTACGATATAGGGACGTGTCTGGACAAGGTCAGAGTATCGATATCGCCCAGACTGATTCCCTGATGACCCTTTCCGGGTTGGGGATGATCCGTACTCTTTACACGGACTCGGATTCAGATGAGCGCGCCCATAGGGCCTCATCAAGGATTCATGGCGTATATGAGGCAAAAGACGGTTACGTTGCGATTCGGATCGTGGGAGAAAAATCAGTCCAGTCTGTTGCAAACGTGCTTGGTGTTGAGCCATCTGAGGTCAACGCTAACTCTGATTATTTGAAGAAATGGTTTAAAGAAAAAACGCGGGCCGAGGTCTCGGGCCTTCTCTCGGACAAGGTTCCATGTGCCCCTGTTCTGACAGACAGGGAGTTGATCAGCGACCCAAACGTCAGGGAGCGTGAGATGATCATAGAGATGCCCCACCCGGAAGGCTTCATTTACCGTTCGGTCGCAACTGGCATCAAGTTCAGTGAGACACCTGTAGCCGTCGAGGCCCTGCCCCCGTTATTGGGAGCAGATAGTGTTGATGTGCTCAAAAGTCTTGGATATTCCGACAATGAGATTAAACAACTCATTGATGAAGGGGTAACACTGGCCCCCAAGTAGCATTTATGCAATAAAATAAATCATCAATCCCCATTTTCTACACATGAAACCCCACCCATCCAAGTATCTGGTGAGACGAAGTTCACTGATCTTCCCAATTAATATTCCCCGTTTCGTTGAGAAGGCTTCAACGAGAGGCGCTGACTGTGTTATAATGGACCTTGAAGACTCGGTTCCACTTACTGAGAAAGTTGCCGCTAGAGCGCTCGTCAAGGAAAGCATACCTGATGTGGGAAGAGGTGGGGGCGATGTCGCTGTCAGAATCAACTCCCCAATAAACGAGGCGCGAAAGGACCTAGAGGCATCAATATGGCCAGGTCTCGCATGCATCGCCTTACCAAAGGTGGAGTCTAGGGAAGAGGTATTGGTAAGGGACAAGATAATCACTGAGCTGGAGGAAAAGAGAGGGATCAAACCTGGTACCGTTCAGATCGCCATTGCTGTAGAGACGGCTCTGGGGGTCATCAATGCTTTTAATATAGCATCAGCCAGTTCTAGGGTCGTTTCCCTCGCAGTAGGCGCCGAGGACCTTACGCAGGAGATGGGGATCCAGACCACAAAGGAGGGTCAAGAGCTATGGTATGCTCGCTCTAAGGTATTGATGGATGCGGTCGCTGCGGGGGCTCAGCCTATGGGGCTTGTGGGTGTGGAGCCATTCACCTGGCGTGAGCCCGAGAAAGCCTTGGACGCCGCTATATACTCTCGTAAGCTTGGTTACAAAGGCGCTCAGTCTATACATCCTGCTCCTATTCCCTATCTTAATGAAGGGTTCAGCATACCGAAGACCGAGGTTTTACGGATGAGAAAGGAGCTGGCAGCCTTCGAAGCTGGGCTTGAGGATGGAACAGCGTCCGTAAACGTTGATGGAAGAATGATAGACATCGCCTCCGCAGAGAGAAGTAAAAAAATACTGGAGAGAGCTGAAGCGATTGAGGCGATGGATAAAAGGAAGAGAAATGCGACGAAATAATGAGAATAGAATTATGGATTAGTAGACTCTCCGTTCTCAGGCCCTTTGAGGCCCAAATTGGTAGAGGGGGGGGAGTACCCACGTCTGACGCGAATCCAAGCCTGTTTCACAAAAAGAAGACCCAAAACGCCTTCTT
>JABXKY010000258.1 GCA_013619005.1 Candidatus Bathyarchaeota archaeon
CCAAAGAATGGTACTAAAAAATCAATAAAGGTGGTGGAAATAAGCCAACCTACTTGGGAATCGCGGCAATGACCTTTGACACAACGGTCTCCACGAACTCGACCCGCCTGTCCCTTGCCGGGTTCTCGTTACCGAACCTCACTATCACCAGGTCGAGGCTGGGAATCACGTAGCTGTCGTTCATGTTGTGACCCCGGGACGCATAGCAGTCCTTGGGCACCTTCTCCCACTCGTCCATGACCCAAAACGTGTAGCCGTAGGGGCTTGGCGTCTCACCGTTATCACGTACAAACCGGCTGGTCGCCACCTTCAACCACTGCTCGGGGACCAGTTGCTCGCCGCCCCATTTCCCCTTCCTGAGCCACAGGTACGCCAGCCTTGCATAATCCCTTACGGTGCACCGGAAGGTGCTGCCCACGATGGTGTTGTGACCGATTGGGCTATCACTCCTGTCCGCGCCGTAGGCGTTGCAACCTGTGCTCCCACCGACGCCCCACCCCGGCTCGTCGGAGAAGTTGAGCTCCCTGGGGTCGTTGTAGACCATCTCCCTGTACTGGTTGTCCCTGAGCCTGATGTCCATCCCGATCCTGCCTAGCACACGGTCATACACGTATGGGCCCACCTGCTCGCCCGAGATGTTCCTCATGGCTAGGGCCACCTGCTCCATACCGAAGTTGCTGTAATTGAAACCGGTGCCGGGATTGAACATCAAGGTGTGGTGTGCCGGCACTCCCTCGAAGTACCACCACCCGAAGCAGTACTCGTACATGTTGAGTGCCCCCTTGTAGTCCTTGTAGTGATGGCGAGGTGCCGGAGCCAGCCACGGCTCATCGGACTCGTGGCCCGATGTCATGGATATGGCGTGCCTGACCCTGATGTCCCTCTTCCTTATATCGGTCAAAGGCTGGTCCCAGATCTGGGGAATCAATGATTCCTCCCTGCTATTGCCCACGAGGTACGAGTCAAGGGTAACCTTGTCCTTGAACTCGTCGAGGAAAACACCTACCGCGGTGCCGAACACGGACTTTGTTGATGACTTCACGTCGTTGCACGATGTGGGCCTCCACGGGTGTGGTCCGCCCTCGGTCCCCGTCACGTAGCTCTCGCCGATAACGTACCCCTTGTAGATCACAAGGAGGGCCCCACCGTGACCCATGGTGTACTCCGAGTTGTCGTGGAAATCATAGGCAACCTTGAGCTTCTCTGCGTCTACCCCCAGGGTCTCGGGGTCAGTAACGCGCCAGCCCCCGTCATTCTCGGGTGGTGGATAGTAATCTTCACTCATAATGATGCACCTGTACTCTGTACCGACTATGGTTTTAAAATAACCTAGACGAGGAACCCGATCAGGTATGTGATTCCACCCATCTGGAGGTTCCTGAACAAGCGCTTCTTCAGCCTCCAGACGTTCTCAGGGCTCTGATCCATCAATAGCTCCCTTGAGATCAGGACACGGTTGGCGACGGAAAACATGACAAGCCCCAGGAACAGATAGTCCCTGAAGAGCCTGGGATCAACCTGAACGAAGAACGGCAGGGGGTTGACGAAGACGGCACCTATCCCTATGATGACGCTCAGCCAGGCCGCGTTCCTGGTTCCAAACCTGCCGGGGATTGTTTCAACGCCCATCGCTTGGTCCCCCTTAACGTCGGCTATGTCAAGCATCACCTCGTAGCTGATGCTGAAGAAGAACCCGATGACGGCAAGGTACCATGCCAGGGGCTCAACGTTATTGTCCAGCACCAGCGCCCCGACGAGGATAACTCCCACGTTTGCCAGCCCCGTGAACAGGTTCTTGAAGGCAAGGTATTGCTTCAGGTAGAGGTTGTACCCGAGGGAAACGGGTAACCCGGCCATGATCATGTATCTGGGGACCGGTCTAAGCTGGAAGGCAAGGGCGTACGCGACTATACAGCTGGCTCCGGCGATCCAGACGGCGACCCAAGGGCTGAAAACCCCGATGGCGAGGGGCCTGTCCTCCCTCTTATTGAACCTGTCGATATCTATGTCGTGGTAATCGTTCAGGGCAAAGTTGGCGAACGTCGAGAAGAACACGCTGAGGCACGCTAGAACGTACTCCCACTGGAAGACTGTCAGGTCCTTCACGATGACCCCTGTGAGGATGACCCCCGCGGCGGCTGAGATAGCCCTCTCAAGCCGCAGCAGCCTAGCGTAGCCAAGGAGCCTGTTCATACTCACCCGTGGCAAGGCATGGAATAAGAAATTATCGAAAAGGAAGGAACTAGTCCTTTACCTAGTCCACAAAAGGATGCCCTGGGGCGGTTAATGAAATAAAACCCATTACGGCTCAACGGAGTTTTGCGGGCACTAGAAGTTGATCTCCATAACGATGAAAGGAGACGGCTCCATGTCAAACCCGTTGCCCGTCAACGCCTCCTCGACACCGGTGAGATGGTCTGGGTAGAGACAATGAATCGAGTTTACACCCCTCGCCGATGCCTCGGATTTCGCGAACCCCAGACAAGTCTCGGCGTCTCCCTCGAAAAGGCCGATGTGAAGCTGGAACTCCTTCATGAACCTGGCTCCCATTACAACGACGTTTCCATCAGCGTCCCTGTAAACCATCCCGTTCTCGGTGAGCCACCTACAGAGCTCGGGGCTCCACTTGTAATAGGTCCTGTTCATCACCATCCAGCCACCCCATTTCTCACCCAGAGGCATCAAAAGATCGGTTGCCTCCCCAACGTCTGACAGTCTCACGAACCCGTGATCCGCCTCGAATGGTGCCGCCACCATCTTTGTGCCATGGAAGGTCTGTGCAAGTGATAATCCGTACCTCTTGGCGAGGCCCTCGCTGACCACGTTCTTGACGCCGGTGTACATCCTCATGGCCTTGACTCCCTTCTCATCAGATAGCCTGAGCCAGTGCTCGTACAGTCGCTTACCAAGACCCAGCCCCTGCGCTTCGGGAACAACTCGCAGTGTCTCAAGCCAGGCGCTTCCGTCCGGCAGGATGCTGTACTTGCCGCACCCCATGATCTTGCCCTCGAGCTCCTCCACGCTCCAGTCACCGTCCTCGTCGTTTAGGAACATGTCCCATACATGGGGGACGTAGCTCAGGCTTGGTGTGCTCAAGCTCTCAACCCAGACAACGTCATCCAGGTCCTCGTCCCTCGCCTTTCGCAGCACTATATTTGGTTTATCAGACATGCCACTTGACTAGGCAGGTATAGTGATAAAAGTAGCGGCTTTTAGACC
>JABXKY010000045.1 GCA_013619005.1 Candidatus Bathyarchaeota archaeon
TCATGATGCTGTAGCTGATGCTGTTGATCCCCTCAAGGTCGTAGAACATGGTGTTGCTGATGTCCAGAATGAACACGATGTGTCGCTTCTGCTTCTGACGCTTCCGCATCAGGAAATCATCCCATCGGATATCATCTATGGACCTCCCCAGGTCCAGTATGTTGTCAAGGCTCCGCTCCTCGTCTATGAGATCGGTGTCCTCTCCAGGCTGGAACGGGATCAGGTTCCTGCTCTTGTTAAAGTCCTCTTTCCTCTCGAACTCGTGTCCAAGCTTCAGGAGTTTCTCCTTGAGGAGATTCATGAGCACCTCGCGGGCCTCCTTCTTGCGGAGGTCCTTGATGTACTTGACACCCGTCTTGATTATCTCGTCCTCGCCTGGACCGACGCCGATATCGGGCTTGTTCTCAAACTTCATGAACTGATCTGGAGCCGTCTCGTTGGCGGCCATACCCAGCTCGTTTTCAAGCCCCTTTGCGAAGGGGGATATCTCGATTTGATCATCACTAGCTTTCTGGAGGAGGCTTAGGAAATCCTCCCCGTCTAGACTGGGTTCGGGCAATGGCTCATCGGGGTCCACGTTGACTAGGATCTCGGCGGCCATCTTCTCCGCGATTTGCTGGTTCTCGACGCAGCTCGTTATAACAGATACGTTAACCAAATCATTGAACGTAAGGTGGCCCTGCCTCATGTAGGGCGGGAGAAGGAGCTTACCCATGTTGATGCCTTGACGCGGGCTTGGCTTGTCCTCGCACTCGCGGTTCCGGCGCATACGTGAAATAAACTCAGGAATAAACCAATGCGCGTATCGGAAGGGGTAGGTCATATAGACGTTTTCCGACACTACCCAAGCCTCTTTGCCACTATCTCCTCAATTATCATGTTAACGCTCTTGCCTTCCTCACGTACTCGCATCTCCTTGCTGAGCACGGCAGGGGCGAAGAACCGGATAGCTGCGTTCTCGTCCTCGAAACGTTCGATGTACTTGTTCACCAGCTTGGTGAGGAAGATACCTGAACGGGGCGAGGCCGGGATCTCCAAGCTTGCCGTGTTCCTGGTATCATTGACAATTTCATAGATCTTGGTTAAGGCGCTCTCAGGCAAAGCGAAGGCAGGGGTGTTCTCCTTGATGATCTCCATCTCTGTCTCCTTGTCGGGGTAATCAAGCCTGATCCAGCTTCCCATACGGTCGACCAACACCTTGCTGAGCCTGTAAGTACCCGCGGTCTCGATGGGGTTCTGTGTGGAAACAAACGCAAAGTTCTCGTGGGCCTTCACCATCCCGATGGGGAACAGGTGGTAGTGTCTCTCCTCAAGGGGAGCGATGAGGCTGTTCTGGGCGAACTCCGTTGCCCTGTTGAGCTCCTGGGCGACGAAGAGGCCACCCTCGACCATGGCCCTGATGAGTGGACCAGGCTCAAAGCTGCTGATATTCCTGCCGTTTCGTACGACAAGGGCGGGGTCAAAGCTTCCGATTAGTCTACTAGGGGTTACGTTCTCGTCGAAGAACACCTCGTGAAAGCTCCTTCCCGTGTCTTCAGCGACTTTACGGGCGAGGAGGCTCTTCCCTACCCCAGGTGGGCCAACGAGGCATGGTGTGATTCCAGTGTCAAGGCTGTCTTTGAGAAGATCATAGGCCTTCTGGTACTGTCCCTTGAGGATGACCTTATGCTCGATCTTGATGTTCTCTACGATGCTCTTCTCAAGCATCTTGCGGAAGCCCTGTTCCCTTTCCGCCAACATTGCTAATTCCAGTGGTTTACTGCACTGTATGATTTAAGGCTTGTACAAAATAATGTTGTATTATTACGACCAATTGAGACAAAAACGTTTTTTCTGAGCCAGTTTTTTCGGCAAATACCCGTTAAATGGAAAATCTTGTATAGATTTACACTCACACTATCCTCTACCGAGGGATTAAATGGAACAACTGTTAGAGGACGTAAGAGTCTTGGATCTGACCCACGTATGGTACGGTCCATGGTGCACATTGATGCTTGCCGAGATGGGTGCAGACGTAATCAAGATAGAGCCTCCTTGGGGTAGCCTGGGAAGACTAAGCCAAAGAGGACCCATGTATGGCGGGGCCAGCCCAACGTTCCATCACCTTAACCTCAACAAGAAAGACATCGCCTTTGACATGAAAAACGAGAAAGGTAAAAAGATCTTCAACCAACTCGTTGAAAAAAGCGATGTTGTTGTCACCAACTTCGTCCCGGGGACCATGGAGCGCCTGGGCATCGGGTACGAGGATCTCAAGAAGATCAAGCCAGACATTATCTACGCGGCCTTGAGCGGTTTCGGGGAGACCGGACCTTATACTAAGCGTCCAAGCTATGCCATGATTGCGGAGTCTCTTGCAGGGTTTACACGACAGCAGGGCGACAACGTTGACCCGGATGGACCGCCCTACACCATGACAGGGGCCTTTGGAGACCTTGCACCTGGAACGATGGCGGCAATGGCTATTATAGCCGCTTTACGTTACCGGGATAAGACCGGTAAAGGACAGAAGATAGACGTAGCCCAATTGGACACCATGTTCGCCTATAACGTCAACACCACCACCTATTTTGTCAGCGGCAAAGACGAAGCCACCCGTAGAATAGAGCAGGATGCGTTTAGGAAGAACATAATCAATATCGGCGGTATTCACCCGGTCAAGGACGGCCACATATTCCTCATGGGGTTCCGGGCCAAGGGGATGGAAAAGCTCAAGCAAGTGCTCGACGTCGACGAGGTGACCAAGGAGATGGTTCTGGACTTGATCAAGGACATGACTAGACAGGAGGCATCAGACTTTTTCGCAGACATCGGTCTTCCCTGCTCCATGATCAATTACGCCAGCGAATCCACGTCTGACCCCCATTTATTGGCCAGGGGCATGGTCATCGACATGAACCATCCCTTACTGGGAGATTACAAGGCGGTTAACTTCCCCATAAAGTTCAGTGAGACCCCCGGAGTGGTCCACAGCCCGGCCCCGCTCCTCGGTGAGCACAACGAGTTGATCTTGAAGGAGTACCTTGGCTACTCAGACGAGGAGATACAAGAACTATACAAGACAGGAGTCATTAGCCAGAGGCTAACCTGATTTTCTCCCTTCATTTTCAACTGAACACGGGAGATAACCCGGAAAATAGGGATTCGCGCGTTTGGCTAATAATTTATAATTATCTTGAACGCCCTTCCATCCTCATCTATATAC
>JABXKY010000231.1 GCA_013619005.1 Candidatus Bathyarchaeota archaeon
AAGCTGCTGCCCCTGTGCAGGGAACTCAACGTGGGCACCATCATAATGAAGCCATTTGGAGGAGGCGCCTTCAGTAACGCCAACATCGCTCTCAAGTACGTTTTCAACGATCCCAACACGGATATCGTGATACCCGGCGTCATGTCCGTCGAGGAGGTTGACGAGAACTGGGGCATCTGGCAGGGTGACCTCTCCATCTCCGAGGAGGAAAAAGAGCTTATCGAGTACGACAAGCGCGAGCTGGGCGACAAGTTCTGCCGGGCATGCAACTACTGTCAGCCATGCCCACAGGAGATCCCCATCAGCTACGTGCTGAGGGCCGAGAAGCAGATGCTTAGGCGGATGGGGTGGAGCGACAGCAGGGTGGAGAGCATGAAAAAGGCCTTCGAGAAGGTTGAGACGTGCCTCGAGTGCGGCGAATGTGAGTCCAGGTGCCCCTACGAGCTGCCCATCATCAAGCTGCTGCCGGAGGCCATGGCTAGCCTCAGGGTCCATATGGAGAACAGGACCATCCCTTAGCCAAATCTTATTTTCTCATCTGGCAGTATCACTTCCATGAATTTAGATAACGTTCTAAAGATAGCGGAGGGTACAGGCGACGAGGTGGCGCAGCTAACCAGCGGCCTCGTCAAGTATAATTCCGCTCACCCTGATGGTTTCACCGATGGGTGCGTAGAGTACATCAAAGCCTACTGCGACAAGCACGGCATCGAAAACGAGGTCCACGCAAACGACCCCAAAAAGCCCAACATAGTTGCCCGGGTCAAGGGAACCGGCGACAAGAATATAATATGGGTGGGGCACATCGACGTTGTCCCCGAGGGGAAACTCGAGAACTGGGCCTACCCCCCGTACGACGGCGTGATTGCTGATGACTGCGTCTACGGTAGGGGGAGCAGCGACATGAAGGGCTCATGTGCAGCGGCCATGGTCTCCGCCAGGACACTCAACGAGATGGAATCCATCCCCAACACGGTGGAGTTCTGGTTCACCTCAGACGAGGAGATAGGAGGAGGGGAGGGAGCAAGGTGGCTCGCCCAGTCAGGACGGTTCAAAGGGGATATATGCGTAATCGGCGACGGAAACGGGGGAGGCCCTTACGCGCCGAGCATCGACCTCGGCTGCAAGGGAGGGGCTGGAGTGAAGCTAATCGCCAGGGGCCAGACCGCCCACGGCAGCACCCCCTACCTGGGTAAGAACGCCATAACGAGGCTCATAAAAGCCATTCCATGGGTCGAGAAAGTCGATAACTTCACGTTGGACTGGCCTGAGGGGCTGAAATCCGCCGTAGAGGGCAGCGTCGAGTACTATAAGGGGATGACCCCCGAGGAGTCTCATGGCGTCATGGAGAAGAACTTCTACACTCCATCCGTAACGTGCAACATCATCCACGCTGGTGTTAAGATCAACGTTGTACCAGATTACGCCGAAGCCGAATTTGATATCAGACTCACCCCCGGGTCCCACCCCAAGAAGGTCGTTGACAGGATCAAGGACCTCGTGAAAAAGTCAGGGATAGAGGGGCTTGAAGTCGTGCCCACGAGGGAACATGCGGCCGATGATTACGCTGGATACTACGAGTCCCCCGACAGCAGCTTTGCCGACCAGTTCAAGGCCGTTATCAAGACCATCACGGGCAAGCCAGTGAACATGAAGATACTGACGGGCGGAACCGACGGCATCAGCACAAGCAAGATCGCGGGTATACCGAGCCTGGGCTACGGCACCAGCCTCACTGGGCAGGCCCACCAGCCTGACGAGCGGGTCACCATCGAGAACCTTGTGCTAGGGGTGAAGATATTCACCGCGTTCCCCCTGGTCTACCAATGACCCCTTTTTTCATCGCCCTTTCTCATCTGAAAGAATTGTTTTCAATCCATCCAAGTGGTGAAAGCTGCCAACAGTGAAATAGTAACATCAAACACTGTTTTGTGGTTGTTTTGAACTCAAGAGATAGAATACGGATGACGTTAAACCATCAAGAGGCCGACAGGGTGCCCATTGTTGACAATATATGGCAGGCCACGGTTGACAGGTGGAGGAACGAGGGCTTACCTTCCGGCATCGAGCCTGCTGATTACTTTGGCTTTGAGATGGTGGGGTTCGGCAGCGATACGAGTCCCCAGTACAAGGAGGAGGTCATATCTATCGACGATGAGTACATCACGGAAAGGGACAGCTACGGCGGCGTACGGAAGAACCACAGGGACTTTACCACAACGCCCCTCATCGTTGATTACCCGTGCAAGGAGAGGGCGGACTGGGAGAAGCTGAAGCCAAGGCTTGTGCCCAGCGATAGGCGCATCGACTGGGTCAGCGACCTACGGGGCAACCAGAGGGAGAGGAGCCTCGGCAGGTACATCACCTTCAACGCTATAGTGGGCTACGACAAGCTCCAGAAATACGTCGCATCGGAGAGGCTGCTCAGGGCCGTCCTCCGTGAACCCGAGTGGATGAAGGACATGTACTGGACTGACGCCAATCTGGTGATGGCCATGTGTGACAGAATGATTGACGGAGGGTTCCAGTTTGACGGCGCCTTCCTCTTCTGCGACCTGGGGTACAGGCACGGGTCCTTCTTCTCACCCAGGCACTACGAGGACCAGCTTCACCCCGTCTTCAAGGAACTATGTGATTTCTTCCACGCCAGGGACATGCAGGTGATACTGCACTGCTGCGGGAACGTCAAGGAGCTGATCCCGTACTTCATCGAGGAGGGAATAGACTGCATACAGCCCCTTGAGGTTAAGGCTGGGATGGACGTCATCGAGCTCAAGGAGGAGTATGGGGACCAGATGGCCTACATGGGAGGCATCGACGTGAGGCTGATGAACCTGGAGGACCCCGAGCCATTGGAGAAGGAGATCAGGGAGAAGATTTCAGCTGCGAAGGTGGGGGGCGGGTACGTGTACCACAGCGACCACAGTGTCCCTAACACCGTTAGTTTCAAGAACTATCAGCGGGTAATTGAACTGGTAGGGAAATACGGGAAGTACTGATGATGAGCGATAACCAAGCGATCCTTGATAAACTCAGCGAGGCCATCGTTGAGCTGGACATTGACTCTATAGTCGGCCTATGTGAGAGCGCCATTGAATCCGATATCCAACCATACGACATCGTGATCAACGGAATGGCGAAAGGCATGGAGATAGTCGGCCAAAAATACGAGGCCGGCGAGTACTACCTCGCAGAGCTCATC
>JABXKY010000199.1 GCA_013619005.1 Candidatus Bathyarchaeota archaeon
AGACCACCATGGACCTGCTGAGGCAGATGGCCGACGGCGACATCGAGGTCTCGATACTGGACACCGTGGACGAGGTGAGCCCACTGGGCCAGCTCGGTGTTGACAGCATCAGCATGAAGGTGGACATTGTGCCCCCCGAGAAGATCACCAGGATCATACTGGAGTCGGCTAAGGCCAGGCTCTACAACGAGACAAGGGTGCTGGCGTGCCTGGGTAAACATGACTGGCTTGACGAGAGGCAGGTTAAGGACTTCCAGGACAGGATAGTCTGCCCCCTCTGTGGCTCCACGGAGATCGGGATATACGATAGGAGCCCCGAGGAGGTGGCCGAGATGCTGGCGAGGACCAAGGGCAGGTACACCTTCGACCCTCCCTGGTGGTGGAAATACGGTGAGGACTCCTCCAAGACGGTGTCAATCCATGGGCGTAGGGCCGCCATAATCGCCTCAGCTAAGCGCATCGAGAACGAGATAGCGTGGGACATACTGGCCGAGACAGAGGGGGAGAGCGATGAGTTCTTCGAGAAACTGGTGGAGGCCGAGCGTGAGGCGCTGAAGAAGCGGTTCATGTAGCGTCTTGGAAACAGTGAGCCGTAATTTTGGGACTTTTTTTGTAGATGCTACCCGGTGGGAACGTTTGCTACCCTGACTCATGGGAAACCATAAAGCCCCTCGCCTCCTTTTCCATCCCATGAAGAAGATCGGCATGCTCACCATCGGTCAGACCCCGCGGAACGACCTGATACCGGGCTTGATGGATATCCTTGGGCCGGGGTACGAGGTGGTCGAGGCGGGTGCCCTTGACGACCATACCATGGACGATGTCAACAGGATCGACCTGAACCCGGATCACTACATCCTTGTGAGCAGGATGAGGGACGGCACAGAGATCAAGATCACGAAGAAATACGTGATCCCCAAGATGCAGGGGCAGCTGGACAGGCTTGAGGATCAGGGCGTCCGGTTGACCGTGGTTATGTGCACCGGCAAGTTCCCCCAGTTCAGGAGCAGGGGGCTGGTGGTTACCCCCAGCGAGGTACTGAAGGGGGTCATCGAGGGCAGCCTCAAGGTAGGCAAGCTGGCCGTGGTCTACCCCACAGAGGAGCAGATTCTCTACGCCGAGAAGGATTTCGGCAGGGAGGGCGTGGAGGTCTACGCGGACGCGGTAAGCCCGTACGAGGATGATGATGTCAAGGGATTGCTTGAAAGGTTGGTCAAGGAGGACCCCGACCTAGTATTCCTCAACTGCTTCGGGTTCCCACACTCGATAAAGAAGCAGGTGCAGGAAGCCACCGGTAAACCCACGATACACAGCAGCGCTTTGATAGCGCGTGTCATCAAGGAGCTTTCTAACTAGTCTCCTCGAAAAAGAGCTGGTCCCCGGGGATCGGCTCGTCATCCTCTTCCTCCTCTACGAGGATCTCTGGCCTGAACTCCGCGGGGAGTTTCCTATCCTTTCTCAGATGCCGTGCGATGATGTACCTCTCGCTGCTCCTGCTTCGGCTGGCCTGTGGCTTGAAGTTCTTGACGTACTTGAACATGTCCTTGAGTTCCCTGATGTACTTGATGTGCTCGCCGCCCTGGAATATCTTTACGATGAACCATCCATCCCCTTTCAGTAGCTTGTCGCACAGCTTCAACGCGATCCTTGCAAGGTGTATCTGCCTGTACTGGTCCACGTCCCACTGGCCCATCACATCAGGGGCCATATCCGACATGATTATGTCCGCCTTTCCAAAGAACGCACCAAGGACCTCCTGCTGTACCTCAAGATCACGGATATCTCCAACTATCGTGGCGACGTTATCCGCGTAGATGGGCTTGATTTCCTTTAGGTCAACGCCTAGGACTAAGCCGTCTTCGTCCATTATCTCCTCGCTGGCGACCTGAAGCCACCCGCCTGGAGCCGCGCCTAGGTCTAGGACGTTCTTGGCGTTCTCGAATACCTTGAACTTTGAGTGGATCTGTTTGAGCTTGAACGCGGATCGGCTGCGATAGCCCTCCTCCTTGGCCTTGTTGTAATAGTGCTCACCCTTGCGTTCGTGAAGCCAGCGATTTGACATTTCCACGGGCACTACTGTTTGGTCTTTAATGAAGGTTACTTGAAAATGGTCTAAATTACTCGTAAAGTCACTGGCTTTGGTTGATTAGCTGTGCTTTTTCTGTTTCTTCTTTTCGAGCTCTTTCAGAAGATCATACCTCATCCTGGACATGACCTTGTTGGACGGCTTCTTGCCCTTGTACGTCTCAAAGCTTCCTCTTGACATGGACTTTACGTTTCTCGCGTTCCAGCAGCTATTATCTAAGATATTCCTGGCCTGCCCTTTCCAGTAATCCCTTGGAACCTTTTCCTTGGTGGGTGAGAGCTCGCAGTAAACCGGGAGATAGATGTTCTCAACCGAGCTCGGATTGAACTCCCTGTCAACGTAGACGCCGTCCATGCCTATCGAGCCATTGAAGTACAGAGAGTAATCAACGTCTCTAAACTCAATTGACTCATCCATGGGGACCTTGTACATCATCCTGTCCAGCACCGAGACGATGTCCCCTATTTCTCTCCCAATGCCCTTTAGCTCCCTGTACCTCATCTTTTCGTCCCCCATTATATCGAATCTTTTGGACGGAGAGTACTTGACAAACTCGGAGTTGTTTTGAATCACGTTGATGACTTGGTCGACGGTTGGCTGGACATCAATTCCTTTATCATTGAATTTAGCAAGCGCCGTCCTCAAACAGTCCTCCCTAATCGCCCTCATCAGCGCATCTAATACCAACCTGAGATGGTCCTCCCTGATTGACCTAGAGAGACTGTTAACGGCAAGCCTCAGGTAGTCCTCCCTAATGGGGGTTGCAAGGCTGTTCAGCCCTAGTCTAAGGTAATCGTCCCTGATGGGGACTGCCAAGGCGTTCAACGCAAGCCTCACATAGTCCTCCCTGATGGGGGTCTCCAGTATGCTCAGTACCTTGCTTGAATAGTTCTCTACTTTTAGCGGAGTGTTATCGGACACGAGGTACGGAAAAATCCTTGGTTCATTGACCCCGTACTGGGAGGCAACGGAGTCTATCTCTGGGTAACTTAGCTGCAGTGAATCACGGAGACCGTTGATGGCGTGTAGCTGGTCAAGAGAGGACCCGTTGACCAATGATTCACTGTACATTAAATCACATCAAATAACAAATCTTCCTCTATATAACCTG
>JABXKY010000248.1 GCA_013619005.1 Candidatus Bathyarchaeota archaeon
GTATCAGAGATCAGGAATGATGCGGCCGTGAGGACAACGAATACGACTAGACTAATTCCCGTGAGATATCTTATGTAACTCGAGAAAAAATACGCGGGGTTTGAATCATCTTCCAGCAGGTGCTCCGTGCCGAATTTTATTAGTCCTTCGAATATTCCCCCGAATACGAATGCCCATATGAAGTTGTACGCGGATTGAGCCATGTTGAACAGGCCGAAACCGGCGGGCCCGTAACGCCTGCTGACCTGTACGCCCCATGCCAACCAGAAGAAGCCACTCAGGACCATGAACCCTATGGACCATAATCCGCCTGAGACCAACTGCTGCGATCCTGAACGAGATGCTTTTTCTTTCATCAGGCCTCAGTGCCTAACTCAGTATAATTAGCTCTATTTAATGCACATCTCGCGAGTTGGAGTCGCAAGTGCAAATAACTGCAGTGCGATCGATCAGCGTTTACCCTGACGCGCGCGACGTTAAGACACTATGCGCGCGCTTCGTTTAGCCGCGCTTGCGTGTGACTGATTCGAAGGACCGGCAGCGAAACTCCACATCAACTTCATCCAAATAGTCCCGCAGAAACAAACAAAAATACGTGGTGAATCTACCCTTCCTCACATGTAGACTCTTACAATTAGTACATCGCACCAAAATATCCCGTATTACACTGAAGGCTCAGTAGTATAAAGAACACCCATCATGCAAAACGCCCGCGAAGCGGGGTCGCCAGGCGACGAACTCGTCTAGGGAGTGCGCGCACGTTGAGCTCTTTCATCCGCGTCTAGCTGAGCACATTTGGGGCAGGATGGAATGTGAGGGGGCCTGTCTGGGAATATCATCAGGATCTCCTTTCCTCGTCTGGGATAGTCGGGGCAGTCTGTTTTCCAGTGGTAGTGTTCCTCTTGTCCAGGTTGTCTTCTATGGCGTCTTTTCACGTATTCAGTCATTGCTTGTTCGCGTCTACTTCATCTAGGCTGATGCTTAATAGCTCTTATCCAGGTGGCGGGGTGAAGACGTCGGTTGAGGCCGTTGTTTACATAGGAGGCAAACCGATCATGAGCTGCCGCTTGGCTGTCCTTACCTCACTGAATGATGGAGAGGAGCAGTGTTGCGTTGAAGGCTGGAGGCCATGCTATAAGCGCAGCCGTATACGTGGCTGAAGCAACGAGGTGCGCGCGACGAAGCGCCCCAAGATTTTACTCCAGAACGCCTATTATACCATAAAGGGCTATATCGTACACAAGGTCGTTAACCGGTTGAAACCAGAAAAGCCCAGCAACTTCGAGGAGCAAAGCTTCACGAATCAAGTCAACTACCACGAAAAAGAGCTGAAAAGGATCCTTAAGGGCACATCAGCATCGAAAATTCTCAACCTCTCAGAACGTCATAGACTCCTGAGATACGGCGTGCTCATCCGAAAAGGGCGGGGAAAGTATGTTCGGTGGATGGTCTCTGAACGGGCACGAGACATCCTTGAGGCATAAATCCTGAATTACATCACCCGCATGCGAAGCGATGATGTATAATGAGTGAATCGATGTCGACCGAGGAGAAACGAGCGTCGCGAGCACAGCGTGAGTAAGGAAGGTTTCATGCGCACATTATAAAAGAGAGGTTCGGTTACACTCAAATATGGAAAAAAGGGTTCTGGGCAGGACCAACCACAGGAGCAGCATCGCAACCCTGGGGGGAGCCGTCTTCATCTACCCCGTCGAGACCCATGCAGGGGACCAGTTCATCAAGTACGCCCTGGACCGGGGCGTGAACCACATCGACGTCGCCCCCACCTACGGCGACGCCGAGGCGAGACTCGGGAAATGGGTGAGGGAGTACCGGGACGACATCTTCCTCGCCTGCAAAACGGGCAAACGGACGAAGCAGGAGGCCGCCGAGGAGCTCAGGAGCAGCCTGGAACGCCTCCAGACGGACCACCTCGACCTCTACCAGTTCCACGGTCTGGACACCCAGGAGGACCTCAACACGGTGGTTGGCGAGGGCGGGGCCCTCCAAGCCTTCAGGGAGGCAAAGGAGGAGGGGCTCATCAACCACATAGGGATCACGAGCCACAACCCAGAGAACATCCTCCGGGCCCTGGAGCTCATGGACCTCGACACCATCCTCCTCCCCGTCAACTACGTCCTGCAATCCCACCCGGAGCCCGGGAACGACTTCCGCCCGGTCTTGTCCGCGGCGGAGGAGCGGGACATCGGGGTGATCGCCATGAAGGCGGTGGCCAAGGGCCCCTACCCCGGCGAGAGGACCCGGGACTGCTGGTACCAGCCCTTCACAGCGAAAAATGAGGTCAAGGAGGCCCTACGGTTCACGCTTTCGCAGCCCCTCACGACCGCCGCGACCTCCTCGGACATGGAGATAGCTAAGATGACCATAGACGCAGCCGATAACTTCGAACCCATGGACAGGGATGAACAGGGGGTCCTCATCGTGAGAGCCGCAGACTGGGAACCCCTCTTCCCTAGAAGCTAACGCGCGAAAACGCCCTATGTTCATGTGCGTAAATCATTTAGCGTGATTAGACAGATGCCTAACTGAGTTCTATGAAAGTTCTTGCGCTCAACGCAAGCCCCCGGAAGGGTAACAGCGTGTCGGATGTACTAATGAACAAGTTCCTCGAAGGCGCCTCTCAGGCTGGGGCGGAGATCGAGAGACACTACGTCACCGACCTCGACATCAAAGGCTGTGTGGGCTGCTACAGCTGCTGGTGGGTGACCCCCGGGAGATGCTCTCAGAGGGACGACATGGACTGGCTGCTCCCAAAGATAGCCGAGGCGGACGTACTGTATCTCGGCACACCGATCTACCACTTCAACATAATCCACTATCTCCAGAGACTGCGAGAGCGGACGCTGCCCCTCGCTATGCCGGAGATGTACATCGAGGAAGGGGATACACATCATCCAGCGAGATCCAGGAACGAGGAACAGGTGACAGTGCTGGCCGCCGTCTGCGGGTTCCCCGACCTGGTGAACTTCAGGCAGGCGAAGGGGCTGTACCCGAATGCGGTCCACGTCTTCCTGCCCGCGTCGCAGATAATCAGCTACGAGGAGGGCAGGAAGTACCTTGAGGGCTTCATGGACGCAGTGGAGACAGCCGGGAGGACGTTGGCTGAGACCGGCGAGATCACGGATGAGATCAGGGAGCAACTCGTCGTCGATTACCCCGAAG
>JABXKY010000100.1 GCA_013619005.1 Candidatus Bathyarchaeota archaeon
TGAGAACAACATGGGTAAGGTCCTCAGCGATCATGGAATGAGGCAGCTCAGGATCGCCGAGACCGAGAAGTACGCCCACGTCACTTTCTTCTTCAACAGTCAGGTGGAGGAGCCGTACCCTGGGGAGGACAGGATTCTTGTTCCCAGCCCCAAGGTTCCAAGCTACGACGAAAAACCCGAGATGAGCGCATCGGAGATCACCACACGCCTCCTGCAGGAGATACACAAGGGCGTCTACGACTTCATCCTGGTGAACTACGCCAACGGCGATCTTGTGGGCCACTCCGCGGGCCTTGAAGCAGGTATCAAAGCGTGCGAGACAGTGGACAGATGCGTCGGTGAAGTGGTCGAGGCTGGGTTATCCGAAGGGTACGTCGTCATAGTCACGGGGGACCACGGGAACATTGAGACCATGTTCTATCCCGATGGAACACCCAACCCATCCCACGGTGTCAACTCGGTGCCCTTCATAGTCGTCAGCGATGAGCCGAATCTGAGACACATTGAGCTATGCAGTGGCCTTGGACTCAGCAGCATTGCCCCTACAATCCTATCGCTCATGGGTTTCGAGAAACCCCGAGAGATGACTGGGGCGAGTATTATCAAAGTAAAGGATATTTGAAATAAGGTAATGCTCAGAAAAAGGGACCCAGTGCGTTGGAGATTCGAAAATCTTATCTTGAAATAGGATCATTATCCGTTATGCATACGACCTCCCAGTGCGGTCCCTTTTCATCATCTAGAATTAGCCCCCATGTATTCGGTCTCATCAGTAACGTGCTCATATCGGGGGTACTTGATTGACAAAGAAGACCGGTTTTGATACCACAAAATACCTGAACGCCCAGGTCGGCCGTATTCTGGAAAGGGTTTCCCAATTCGACAAGCTCTACCTGGAGTTCGGGGGGAAGCTCAGGTACGACCACCACGCCTCAAGGGTCCTACCCGGCTTCGAGCTGGACACGAAGGTACAGATGCTGAGCAGGCTCGGGGACAAGATCGAGATAGTTCACTGTATCAGTGCGAAGGATATCGAGAGGCGGAAGGTCAGGCGGGACTTCGGCCTCACCTACGAGGACCAGATCCTCAAGGACATCAGTGACCTCCGTGAGCTCGGACTGGACGTATCAGCCGTTGTTATTAATCGCTACGAGGGAGAGAGAGCCGCGCTCAAGTTCAAGCAGAAGCTGGAGAACAGGGGCATCAGGACCTTCATCCACTACGAGATCCCCAACTACCTGACTGACATGGATCTGGTCTTGAGCGACGAGGGGTACGGCAAGCCCGAGTACGTGCCAACTGATAAGCCCATAGTCATAGTGACCGCCCCTGGCCCAGGGAGCGGGAAGATGTCGTTCGCCATGTCAATGGTGTACCAGGACAGAAAGAGGGGGGTCAAGGCGGGCTTCGCGAAGTTCGAGACATTCCCCATCTGGAACCTGGAGCTCAATCACCCCGTGAACGTCGCATACGAGGCCGCCACGGCCGACATGGGAGACTACAACCTCGTTGATCCCTTCCATCTTGAAGCCCACGGGATAACTGCCATCAACTACAACAGGGACGTGGAGAACTTCGCAATCATGAAGAAGATCATCGAGAAGATGGTGCCAGCCGACGACCCGATGGCGGAGATCAGATCCCCCACGGACATGGGAGTCAACATGGCTAAGGAAGGGATAGTCGATGACGAGGCAGTCAGGAAGGCCAGCAGACAGGAGATTGTAAGGCGCCACTTCAGGTACAACCGGGAGTTCGTGGAGGGCGAGACGACCCACGACACACTGGAGCGGATGGAGGCCATCATGGATAAGGTCGGGGTCACACCCATGGACCGAAGCGTGGTCCTCCCAGCCAGGGAGGCCGCCGAGGACGCGAGGAGGAGGAGCCACGAGGGTAAGGGGTTCAGGGGCATCTTCTGTGGAGCAGCCATCGAGATCTGCGACGACTCCGGGACGAAGATGATGATACAGGGGAAGAACTCCCCTCTCCTTCATGCGGAGTCAGCAGCTCTACTGAACGCTATGAAGACTCTAGCTGATGTTCCAGACGATGTCGAGGTGATCTCAAGGCCCGTCATAGAGAGCATGATATTGTTGAAGAGAACCATGGGCCTGAGTAGCACATCTCTGAACGTTAAGGAAGTGCTTGACGCACTCGCTGCCAGTGCAGTGTCGGACGAGAACGCCCGCATGTGCATCGACTCCCTGGACAGGCTCAAGGATTGCGAGATGCATACCACCCATCTCATGGATGTGGAGGACGAGAACCCTCTGAAGAGACTTGGTCTGAACGTCACCACGGACGCAAGACTCACTTTCTCCAACGGGAACAACGACTGAACCGCTTCATTTTCTATAAGGCGGAAAGGTTTATGACGGCTTTAGATACAGTTACCTACTGAATCCGAGATGAGTATGAAGGATCGTTTCAGGGGTAAGGACTTCCTCACCCTCATGGACTACAGCTCAGTCGAGATCGGGTACATGCTCGACGTCGCGCAGGAGTTCAAACGGATGAGGATGATCAAAGAGCCCCACGACTACCTCAAGGGTCGCACCATCGCCATGGTCTTCGAGAAGCACAGCACGCGCACCAGGTTCAGCTTCCAGGCAGCCATCGCCCACCTGGGGATGCAGAGCTTCTACTCGACACCCCAGACGATGCAGCTAGCCAGGGGGGAACCCATCAAGGACACCGGTAGGATCCTGGATAGGTACTGCGACGCACTGGTCATCAGGACGTACGGTCAGGACGTGGTCGAGGAGTACGCCGAGTACATGACGAACCCCGTCATCAACGCCCTCACCGACCTCACCCACCCATGCCAGGGACTGGCCGACCTCCTCACAATACGGGAGCACAAGGGAAAGATCAAGGGAAACAAGCTGACCTACGTCGGCGACCCGTGGAACGTCTGCCAGTCACTGATGATGGGGAGCAGCCTCATGGGCATGGACTGCAACGTCGCAGTGCCCAAGGGCTGGGCCCCCGCGAAGGTCATCGTTGACTTCGCCGAGGACAACGCCAAGAAACGGGGCTCCGAGATGGTGGTCACGGACGACTTGGAGGCTGCCCTCAGTGGGGCGGACGTCGTATACGCTAACACCTTCCACAGCATGGGCCACAAGGACATCGAGGAGAGGAAGAAGGCCTTCGCCAAGTACCAGAT
>JABXKY010000362.1 GCA_013619005.1 Candidatus Bathyarchaeota archaeon
TGGGCACCAACGACCTGAAGACAAGGTTCAGCCTTCCTACCTACGATATAGCTAGCGGGGCAGGCGTCCTAGTGGATATAGTAAAGAAGAGTGACACCGGTATCGGAGGAGAGGCCCCCGAGGTGCTGTTGATAGCGCCTCCGCCAGCCGTCGAGTTGACTGGCTTTGCAGAGATGTTCGAGGACGCCGTGGAGAAATCAGGTGGCTTCGCCAGGCACTACCGCAGGATATCAAACGAGAAAGGGTGCCATTACCTGGACGCGGGTGACCACGTGGAGTCCAGCCCACTGGACGGCATCCACCTGGAGGTAGACATGCACACAAGGCTGGGAAAGGCCATGGCCGCCAAGGTCAGGGAGATACTGTCCTAACGTATATTCCTTATACTTTATCGAACCATACGAACACATGCCCTTAGACAACCCCTTCAAGAAGTACGGAGTCAGACGCGTCATCAACGCCGCCACCAGCATCACAACCCTGGGCGGAAGCATACCCGACCAGAGCATCTTCAAGGCTATGGCGGAGGCGGGGAAGGCATTCGCCAACATCCCAGAGCTTCAGGTCTGGGCTGGGAAGGAGATAGCCAAGGCGACGGGCGCCGAGGCAGGTCTACCCGTTGCCTCAGCGGTTTGCGGGCTGCAGCTCTCGGCAGCCGCTTGTATGATGAGGGGAACCGAGCTGGAGAGTCATGAACCCCTTGACATGAAGGGCTGGAGCCACATCACCATGAGGCTGCCCCTCCACACCGAGGGACTCAGGACAGAGTTCATAGTCCAGAGAACCAACCGCAACAGTTATGATTACAGCGTCGAGCTGGCGGGGGGCAGGTTCAAGGAGGTTGAGCCAACGGAGGAGGCGCTCCTTGAGGCCTACGACCCCGAGAGGACGGCGGCGTACTATTACACCGCCAGAAACCTCAGGGGCAGCCTGCCCCTTGAGAAGGTCATCGAGATCGCCAAAGTAAACAAGGTGCCGGTGATAGTGGACGCCGCGGCCGAGGTCCCGCCCAGGCGAAAACTCAGGATGTACATGGAAAAAGGCGCGGACCTGGTATCATACAGCGGTGGGAAGCACCTGGCGGGGCCCAACAACTCTGGGCTTCTGGCCGGTAGGGCTGACCTCATCAAGCTGGCCCATCTCCAGTCGTACCCATTCAACGGGGTCGGCCGTGCATCCAAGATGAGCAGGGAGACAATAGTGGGGCTGGTCGAGGCGCTATGGATCTACCTGGGCCACGACGAGAAGGAGGCGTTCAACGGCTGGGTCAGGTGGGCCGAGTACTTCAGGGACGAGCTGTCGAGGTTTCCGGGTGTATCCGCCGAGATAGTGTACCAGAGGGCTGTGGAGGACGGTGAGCCCATGGCCCCGTTCTGCGCCATCTCGCTTGATGAATCGGTCACTGGCGTTTCGGGGAAGGCGCTTGTATCAAGGCTCAAGGAGGGGGAGCCAGTCGTGTACGTCATATACGAGCCCGAGTTCCTCCTCGGCCCCTGCCCCGGCAAGATCACCGTTAACCCCCAGTACATGCTGGAGGGGGAGCACCCGCTGGTCGTCGAAAAGATAAAACAGATACTGGAATCCTAGTATCCACTCGCGTGTCCGTAAAATAAGATAAAGGGAAGGAGTTTTACTCCTTGATAGTGTCCAGGTCGTGGACTTCGACCGCGCCCAGGTACATCTCGTCCAGCAGCGGGTGAGCCAGCAGATCAGCTGCCGATCCCTCGAAGGTAAACTTGCCTCCACGCATCAGGTACGAGTAGTCGCCTACTGCAAGAGCCCTGCGGGCACGCTGCTCGACCAGTACAATAGGTAAACCGGTCTCCTCAGCCATCTGCGCGAGCTGCCTCATGACGTCGTTTACCAGCTTGGGCATCAGGCCCGCCGTTGGCTCGTCGACCATCATGATCTTTGGGTCCCTCATCAGGACCATTCCCTCGGCAAGCATCTGTCGCTCTCCGCCGCTCAGGGTTCCGGCCGCCCTCGGTAGGAAGTCCTTGAGTCTGGGGAACAGGCTGTACACGAACTCCCTCTTGTCCTCAATGAGATCGGGGTCATCCATGGTATAAGCGGCCATTTTGAGGTTCTCAGCTACGCTGAGCTTGCTGAAGATGTTACCCGTCTGAGGCATGTAGCCGATTCCGGCCATGGTCCTCTCGTACGGCTGCCAGTCACTGATGTCTTCTCCGTCAAAGTGAACTGAGCCCGTATAAACGGTGGCCAGACCCATGACTGCCTTTAGCAGGGTGGTCTTGCCGACGCCGTTGGGGCCGACGATGATGGTTACTTCTCCGTCCGGGACCTTGAAGTCAAGGTCGTAGATGACGTGGATTGGACCGTAGCCTACGTTGAGGCCTTTTGATTCCATAATATATTTGCTACCCATCTTACTCACCCAGATATGCCTTGATTACTCTCTCATCCGTGAAGACTTCCTCCGCGGTGCCCTCGACGACCATTTTACCCCTGTCCATAGCAAAGACGTGGTCCGCGTACTGCGCGGCTACCTCTAGCCTGTGCTCGATAACGAGGAAAGTGATTCCCAGTTCATCCCTGAGCCTCAGAACGTGGCTGAAGATCTGGTGACAGAGTACGGGGTCGATGCTACCTACGGGCTCGTCAAGGAGAATCGTTTCTGCGCCACTCATGAGTGCGCGTCCGATCTCCAAGAGCTTTAGCTCTCCACCGCTGAGGGTGTTTGCAGGCTTGTTCCATACGTGTCTTAGCCCAAGGACCTTTAGCAACTCAGTCGCTCGTCTGACGGCGCTTATTTCGCTGTCGATCCAGGTTGGCTTGAAAAGTGATAGGGCGATGTTCTCACCCGCGTTATCCGGCAAGGCCACTAGCATGTTCTCTAGGGTCGTCAAACTTAGGAAAGGTGACGCGATCTGGAAGGTACGCACAAGTCCTCTCCGAGCGATCTTGTACATGTCTTCGTTTGTGATGTCTGCGTCACGGTAGACTATCTTTCCCTCCTCTGGGACGAAGATACCTGAGATACAGTTGACTAGTGTCGATTTTCCGCAGCCGTTTGGCCCGACGAGCAGATAGATGCCGCCTTCCTTCAAACTGAAGCTTATGCCGTCGTTGGCCGCGAACTTTCCGAAATATTTGTAAACGTTCTCGATTTTTAGTACTTCCGACATGTCGGCATCAACTATCCATATGG
>JABXKY010000151.1 GCA_013619005.1 Candidatus Bathyarchaeota archaeon
ATGTAATGGTCCCGAAGATGCCCCCGTTGGTGGTGTCCACGTTGATCGTTGGACTCTCGATATCATTGAGGGTGATGACCCCGTTTGTCGTTTCAACATCTATGCCCAAGAGCACCAAATCTGATACAACGATCTTACCGTTGGTTGAATCAAGAAGGAGTTCAGTATCAACACCCTCTGGTACCTTTACGGTTACTACTACGGTGTAGAGATTCCATTTTGTGTTCGAGATTGGGAAGGTCAATGATAATTCCTGTGTGCCACCTACAGTGGTGTCCTGAAGATTGTACTCGAAGGCATCGATGTTTCTCTCGGCCTCCGCGTCTGTGTCTCCTTTTGCCCTAATCTCAATTTCTAGTTCAACTGAGTCTCCGCTCCAAGGTGAGATCCCGATTCCTCCGTTAACAATCTCCACGGTTAATATCAGTGCATCCGCATCCAAAGGAGCGTCAAGTGAGACCGTCTCGGTCGCCCGGTAAATGGGCGAATCTATATCGTTCCACTGATCGGAGAAATCACCAATGAGTCCGAATCCCTGTGTCAGGAAAACGGCGAGAAACAACCCACCGACGACCCCGCCGAACACATCGGATAAAGGTGATTTACCTCCCTTGGATAGCACGGAGCCCAAGATGATCCCGACTCCCATGAGTATTAGTAGATAGCTGATGATATCGAAGCTAAAGTCCACGTACTGGAAGAGGTAGTAACCACCTCCCACCCCTAGGAGGAAGCCTCCGAACCCTATACCTGAATCTGACATTTCAAGAAGGGAAGTCCGATTGTCTTTGATATATGTTGTTCATAATTGAGCCCTATTTACTCGTGAGGACCAGGTGCTGTCGAAAGGGGTTCGGACAAAGTTAGGCTCTGGTCCTCACATAACACTGGTAGAACCTACCCTTCTTCATGGTGTGACTAAAAGGAAAGGGGAGGGAACCCTACTCGTTGAAGAGCGGCTCTCCATATGTGAGAAGGGTTATAGTGCTCTTGACGTTGTCGAGACGGCGCACCTTGTTGAACACAACCTCCTTGATCTTGTCCATGGTCTCGGCCTCCATCTCGATGATAAGGTCGTAGATTCCATAGAGACTGTGTATATTGGTGATCTCCTCGACTCCATTCAAGGCCTCAACGATCTTGGACTCCATCCCGAGTTCAGTGTTTAGTAGAACGAAAGCCTTCATGTAAATCAATATTAACTTTGCATTGGGATAATATATGGTTATTCTACAAATGGTCGGTTTTTACATAATAGAAGCTGATTCCAGACATCACAGCTAGGCCGGTGAAGGCGAGGAATGCGACGGTTTGATCTCGACGCCGTGTAAATCTAGAAAAATCTGGGTCTTTTCCCAAAAAGTGGGGTTAGAGAAGGTATCTGGGCTCGCCTTTGATGGACTCGATGAGCTCAAGGGTCTCCTTGACCTCTTCCTCGGTGCCCTCAACTAGGAGGCGGACCCCGCCCTCGGCTCCCGCTATGCCGCCTGCCGAGTACAGGTAGGCGTCAACGCCCGTCAGTAGTCCCAGTGCCTCTATTTCTGTGACGATGGTACCAACGATGGGCCACATCCGTGGTCCCTCATAGTCCTCCTCGGACGCCAGCAGGTGTAGCTCGTTGATGTCCTCGTAGGTGAGTTTTTCAAGCCCGATTGGGATGACGAGGTTCACCTGCTTGCCTATGATGTGACCTATGGTGTTCCCAATTGTAGCGCCGTCTAATCCGCCAATTAGGATTCCAGCAACATAGTCCTCATAGTTGAGCACATTTGCCCCCTTGATGTAGACGTCTCCCTTCTTCAGGTGAGGCCCAATGGTAATACGGTCATACTCCTCGGCCACCTCTCCTTTGATGAAAACCTTGTCAGGGATCTTCTCCGCCTGCGGCTCGGGGTTCTTCTCAGGCAGCTTTGGCGTGGTGATTCCGCTGCGGTATGCCCGTTTGTCTATCTTCTTTCCCCATAGCTCCTCGAGTACGTACGCGTTTGTCGTGCCCGTGGCGACGACCACGGTCCTCTCCTCCATGGCGCGCTGTACCTCGGGTAGAGCTGCCACTCCCTTGGCGATTAGCCTCTTTGACTCGGCTACGGTTAGTGAAAATTGTCGTTTCATGGCTTATGCATGCATACACGGGTTTTTAAATGAATCACAAGGAGAAGGGAAAAATAATTACAGCGGGCTTGATACCTGCTATTTTCGATTAGTTAACCCTCGGCCCACTATGAGTAAACCTAGACCGATCAACAAGAAAGCCCACCAGTCGCGGATATTGTAAGCGAGACCAGCCCCGATTAGCATCAATATTCCCCCGCCCGCCAGGTAACCGAAGCCTTCATCGTATCCCCCCGTTTGCTGGTAGGCGATGAACCCGCGGAGAACAAGGATAACGCCGATACCCAGCAGGAATAAGCCGCCGAAATCACCGCCTCCAAGCAGCCCCTGGTTCTGGAGCAGAAGAAGTGCGCCAAGCCAAATGACGACGCCTCCCCCGATGAGTGCCCCGTACTGGTCCTCATCATGGTCCTTCCACTCGAAGTTAATTCTTCTGTTAACCTTGCGGTATGATACATTGCTCTTGAGGTTGGTCCTGCACTTGCTGCAGTACTCGTCGTCCTCTTTGACCTCGTTTCCACATTTGGGACAGTATGACATCTAGGCACCTACGGAACAGAAACGGCGGTTTAAGAAAAAGGTTCTCACTTATCGACCTTCATGAGGTACATAATGGCCGATGCGACCAAGGAGAGCGCCGACAGCGTCATCCACCCCACCTGGTAGCTTCTCGTATAGTCCCGGATGTAACCCAACAATAGGGGTAACGCGAAGGCCCCAAAGCTGGCGAAAGTGTTGTTGATCCCCGATATGCTCCCAGCTGAGTCCGTGCCGAAGAGCCTTGGGATGATGGTGAACGACGGGCTCCTGGAGAAGTTGAGATTGGTAAATACGTTGTAGGTAAGAGAGATTTCTCCATGTTAGGTTTCATAAATACAATAGAACAATTAGCTGATTCTACTGAAGCCAAAAGGATAGTTGTAGATCCTCTAGCTACTCTAATCTTTCAGTATGCTGATCTTTATGAAAGACGAAATGCGTTCCTAGATTTAATGGAGAGTCTTACAGCCACAGGCGCAACCTGCCTGGTAACAATGGAAGCACCCACAC
>JABXKY010000291.1 GCA_013619005.1 Candidatus Bathyarchaeota archaeon
GTATTCGCTATGATCATCGTTGGAGCCCCCTTGGTCTTCTCGGCTTGCTTGAAGGCATCAATGAGTTCCTGGTAGCTGTGCCCATCTACCTCTATGACGTTCCAGTTGAATGCCCTCCACTTGTCCGGGAACGGCTCAAGGCACACAACGTCCTCGGTGCACCCGTCAATCTGGAGCATGTTCCTGTCAACTATCGCGGTGAGGTTGTCTAGTTTGTGGTGGGGCGCCATCATGGCAGCCTCCCACACCAAGCCCTCATCGCACTCGCCGTCGCCAAGCAGGCAGTAGACACGGGTCCTCTTTCCATCGATCTTCGCTGCCGCGGCCACACCCGCCGCGACGGATAGACCGTTTCCCAGACTCCCACTTGATATCTCTACGCCCATCGTCTTCATGGCGTCAGGGTGACCCTGCAGGAGCTCCCCGTACTTTCTCAGGTTGTCTGTGGACCTGGGAAGGATGCCCGCCTCCATGAGCACCGAGTAGAGTAGAGGAGCGGCATGTCCCTTGCTGAGGATGAACCGGTCCCTCTCTGTGTCCTCCGGGGCTCTGTTCATTACGTTAAAGTACAAGGATAGGATAATCTCGACGCTGCTCAGGCTGCCCCCTGGGTGCCCGGATTTTGCGTCGTGGATCAATCGAAGGATATTGGCCCGAATCTTTGGAGAAAGACCCTTGAGTTCCTGCACTGTGAGCTTTGGCGTCATTTTTTCACCGGCGTGGAATGTTATACCAGATACCACGTGGGTTTAAACCCTTCTTAAACCATCGAATGGGCTCGAAACGGGTGCCCGAGGTTTTTGTTACGGTTGTTTAAAGTTTTAGGAACCGCGTATCGAGTATTTTGGGCTATTTTTCGAATATTAATTCGATTCTGGCGATGGTTCCAGGGTCTCTAAGTGACTCGATTATCTCCGTTGGTATCTCAGTGGAGGTCTTGTCGGAGCCTATCATCAAGGTCCTGCCGCACGTGTAGCTACTCCTCCGTGCCACCATGTCAACGGGGTCAGTGTACTCCAGGCCCGGGTGCCCATGGCCCCTCGCCTCGAAGACCACGTCTCCCACGGTGAGCCTGAAGATTATCCTTGTGTCCTCTTCCCTCGCCAGCCTCTTTGCCTCGTCGGGCATATCCCTGAGACCCATCTCCGCCCCGACCACGATGATGCAGTCTCCCCGGGTTGACAGCTCCTCCTCCCTTGTGGTCATGAAGGTGGTCCTGTGGGTTGACTTGACGTTGGGGTGGCCCCTCGCCGAGAACTTTACTGAAAATGACATGGCTATATTTCCAGGAGCTTTATGAGCTGCTTCTTGATCATGCCGGTGATGCTGGGGTCCGGCTCCTTCCTGGTCTTGTAGAGTTTTAGCTCCTCGATAGCCTGCCTCAGGTCATCGTTGATGACGTGGAAGCCGAAGATGCCTATGAGGAACCCGACGCTGAGGTTGAAGCTCAGGGCGTCGATGAATCTCTGGGACGCGTACAGGACCACTATGCCCGCCAGGGCAAGGTGGGTTCTCCTTAGGTTTGATTTATGCCTGTATAGGAACGTGAACATCTCGCTTCCCACGAACCCAGCGCCTATTCCCATGAGCATCGGTATGTTCAGGAGAAAGCCTATGATGGACACTATTGAGCTCAGGATGACGCCCGGGTACTCCATCTGCCTGTCGAAGGGAATCTCGGTCCGGGTGACAGCTTTTCGCACATACCTGGTCTTGCCCTGCTCCCTGATATGCCATGAGAGGTTCCAGTCCTCGGCTCGTTTAGCAGACGCGTACCCCGGTGACCTGAGGTAGGCGTCCTTCCTGTACGCCATGTTGGCGCCCTGGAAGAACCTGAATACGCCCTGCATTATGCTTGACAGCCAGCAGTAGAAGCTGCTGAAGTAGTTTACGTTGAGGGGCCTGATGACTCCTCCCACGGCCACCACGTCGATGTCCGCGAATGGCTCGATGAGGCTTGATATCCAGTCGGTGGGGGCTATGCAGTCTGCATCGGTGGTAACTATGATGTCCCCGGTGGCCTCGCGGGCTCCAAAGTCCCTCATCTCGGCCAGGGTGAGGCCGGGCTTGATGTAGACCTTGTCGGCTATCCTACCGGCGATCTCCGGGGTTCTGTCGACGCTGCCGTTGTCGATTAAAATGAGTTCAACCGGCACGTCCTGTTGTCGTATCGAGGTTAGGCACTGCTCGATCATTCCCTCCTCGTTCAGGGCAGGAATCACGACGCTAACCTTCATATCACGGCAAGGAATGAGTTCCTCATTAAAAAGTTATCCAAATTGATCTGGCAGTAAACCTTGAATAACCGTGGAACATTAATAGAGCTTGCAGTAATTTCGCGTACGCTATTGTTTTGTCTCGACGCGCGGGGATCATTTCACGTCCCTAAAAACTTATGTGGACACGGCGCCGTGGATTTACCCATACTAGGTGAATGAGATGAAGGCACTGATTATCTACCACTCGCAGCAGCACGGGAACACAGGGAAGATGGCCGAGGCCGTGGCGGAGGGGTTCGGGGAGGGGGCGACTCTCTGGAACACCAACGAGAAGCGGTTTGATGTAACAAAGGTCCCGGAGTACGACTGCATCGCGGTGGGGACACCTGACTACTTCAGCTATATAGCTGGGACATTGAAGACGTTCATGGATGATATCTACATCGCGGAGAGGAAAGGAGTGAAGGGAATATCCGGTAAGCCCGTGGGGCTCTTCCTGAGCCACGGAGGCGGCGGTAGGGCAAAGGAGCCCTTTGAGAAGCTGTTCAAGAGGTTAGGCGATGTGGTGGGGGAGACCGTGGAGTCAAGCAGGTCTCCGAGCGCCCGAGTGCTTGATTCCTGCAGGGAATTAGGTAAAAAGCTGGCAGCCGAGGTACAGTAGCCCATATTCCCGGGCTGGGAAAGGTTTAAGAAACAGATAGCCACATCTTTGCCGTACCGGGCTGGTGGTTCAGTGGTAGAATGCTTGGTTGGCAATCAAGAGGTCGGGGGTTCAATTCCCCCCCAGTCCACCAAATCTTTTAACCAAAAAGGATTTATAATGTTGTGTTTCCATAGAGATAGGTGTAGTTTTGCCTCGAAAAGCGCGTTGGAAATATCTTCTTGATGAAGACCCCAATTTTAGAAGATGGTTCGACAACCTCTGTCTC
>JABXKY010000173.1 GCA_013619005.1 Candidatus Bathyarchaeota archaeon
GCTTAGGTGCATCTCTTTACTAGCCTAGCACCTCTTATAGAACCTGTATTATCTGGCGCGCGCGCAGAAATCTAGGAAATGAATATCGACATAAAATGAAATGCATTTGGCACGGGCGCGTGTGAAAATGCGCGCGCTAGGACTGAAAGGAGATGTGCGCGCATCAAAATTCTCTTAAACCCAATAGCAGAGTTCTATGATCAAACAGGATATCCGAGGGTTCAACATGTACGAAGAGATGATGGCGGTCTACGAGAAGAAGGAGGGCAGTCCCCTGGTCTTCCATCCAAGGCTGAGACACTGGTACAATGTCAATTTCAATGCAGGAACCCTACCTGAGATGTATAAAGGCATGTACCTAGACGAGGTCTACGGGGCCCTCGATGTCCCCCCTAGGGAAGTCTGGGGGCCCAGGAGGATAAGCTCGGAACTCTCGGGATACTTCGCCCTGAATACCGTGGACGGGGATGACATCGAGGTCTGGACTAGAAAATTGACCGGGTATATGGGTGAAAGCGAGGACGAGTACCTCATCACCGAGTACAGGACCCCCGTAGGCTCCCTACGCCAAGTTCAGCGGTACACTGAACATGGAACCTCCCTCATGAACGTCGAGTACTTCCTAAAGGATCTAGAAGACCTCAAGGTCTTCGAGTACATCCTCGGTGAGAGGAGCTACGGGTGGGACCAGAGTCGCTACGAGTGGGGGAAGGTGCGCTACGGTGACGCGATACCACTCCGGGCCAACCTGGAGAGGAGCCCGGTCATGTGGCTCATCGTGGGGATCATGGGGTTCAAGAGAACCGTCACCATGATCTGGAAGCACCCCGAGGAGATGAAAGAGTTCATGGGGGTACTCGGGACAGAGCACGTCAAGCAGATCGATGCTTACAAGGGCAAACCCGTCGCAGAACTCAATTTCGTGGACAACATGCATCACGACCTTTGCCCCCCACCCTACTTTAAAGAGTACGTTATCCCCTTCTACCAAAGGGTGATGCCCCAGGTCCACGCCCAGGGCATGGTGGCATCCTCCCATTTCGACGGGTACTTGAAGCAGCTCCTTCCACTCGTGGGGGAAACTGGGCTCGACGGCCTCGAATGCGTCACCCCAGCCCCTCAAGGAGATGTCACCATTGGGGAAATGAAAGAGGGAATGGGAGACATGTTCCTCCGGGACGGAATACCCGCCGTTTACATGTGCCCATGGACTCCCTTAGAGACCCTGAAGACCCACGTTAGAGAGCTTATGGAGGCGTTTTACCCGAGGCTCATACTCGGTATATCTGATCTCCTTCCAGCAAACGGGGACGTGGAGCGGGTCAGGCTCGTGAAAGAAATGGTCCGTGAGTTCAACGCGGAGCTGTGAAAAAATGGCAAACGAAGAGCTATTCAGTGAAATAAAGTTCGCCCTGGTGGAGTTCGAGGTAGACCTCCTGAAGGTGAAGGCACAGGAAGCCCTTGATCAGGGTGTAAATGCCGAGGAGATAATCAGCGTCCTCTCGGAAGGAATGGATGTCGTAGGGGAGAGGTACCAGGCCGGGGAATACTTCGTCACGTCGCTCATCATCGCCGGGGAGACTATGAAGGAGGCCCTTGAGGTGCTGGAACCGCACCTGAGCGGTTTGGGAGGGCCCAAGCGAGGGAAGATCGTTGTAGCGACGGTGGCCGGAGATATTCACGATATTGGAAAGAATATCTTCACGACCTTGATGGACACCGCTGGATTTGAGGTCATAGACCTGGGGGTCGACGTCTCCGCCGAGGCCATCGTCGTGGCCGTCAGGGAGCAAAGCCCCGATATCCTCGGCCTTTCGGCTTTGCTCACAACAAACTTGGAGCAGTTCCCTTTGATCGTTGAGATGATGGAGAAAGAGGGGCTGAGGAGCAGGGTTAAAATCGTGGTCGGTGGTGCAACTGTGACAGCTGAATTCGCCAAAGGTGCCGGGGTCGACGCACTAGCAAAGTCTGCGGTCGAGGGCGTGAACATCTGCAAAGCTTGGGTATAATGCGCGCTTACCCATATCTAATAGCTGTTTGTAGAGCATTGAAAATGTGCACATGGGACTCAGGATACGCCTTCTTCTTCTGATATAAGTTTAGCGTGTGCACGCTGGAGGAAAGAAAACATCTATTCGTGGTCATGTTCATGGGATATTGGATATACCATGGATACAGTTGCCTTGCTCAAGATACGTGGAAGCTTCGAGGAGACCTTACGAGAAGCTATACGCTTGATTGGTGGATTGAAGGAACTGGAATCCCCGCTGATCATAAAGCCCAATATATGTACTGGAAACGACCATACCAATTGCGCCAATACCAAGGTCGAGGTAATTGAGACCCTCGTGGAAGAGATCCTACGGGAAAACGAGGATATCGAGATCAGGATGGTCGAGTCCGATAGCATGTCCAAGTACGCGGACAAGGCGTTCGAGAGGTACGGTTACAAGGAATACGTTGATAGAAAAAGCAGCCAAGGGGTAAATATCTCCCTTACAAACCTCAGTAAATCACCGTTAACGGAATACAAATTTGAAGGAGCCTACTTCAAGAACCCGGAGCTGCCGGTCATCCTTGAGGATGCCGGGACAATAGTAAGTGTGGCATTGGCTAAGACCCACAGCCTCACAATGATCACTGGCGCCCTGAAGAACCTGTTCGGGTTCCTTCCCAGAAAAGACCAGGCATTCTACCACCCCAACATCCACGAAGTCATTCTGGATCTAAACAAAATGTTCAGAAGTAGCCTATGCCTGATCGATGGTAGGATGGGTTTGGAGGGTGTGATCAGTGGAAAACCAAAGAGCCTTGGATGCATCATTCTAGGTAGTAATCCGGTGTCAGTGGACTCTGTAATGGCTAGAGTGATGGGTTTTGAACCTGAAAAGATTAGACATATTGTAGAAGCCGAGAAAATCGGGCTAGGAAGCATTAATCCAGAGGTTGTAGGGGACAAAGTGGAGGCCTGTCGGGTGGAGTTCAAGAACCCAAAAGGTCTCAAATCGAACGCAACCCTAGGATAATAACCAAGAAAGAGGTTTTAAGATAAATTATACCACTAATCTTAGGTAACGCGCGCGAGGTCTGAGATCCACTGGCGAATTGATAAATAATGAGGAAATAAACACGCCTTTTGTATATACC
>JABXKY010000328.1 GCA_013619005.1 Candidatus Bathyarchaeota archaeon
CTTCTATACATGGTAACTCCGATGCTCAGATAACCCCAAATAAGTGGATCCAAATGTAGGGCGTTCGCTACAAAGTAATATTCGACAACATACTAATAGAAATCAGAGAATAAACTGGTCACAGACTCATACTCGCACGCGCGCGCGAAAAGGAGCCTTAAAACTGCTTAAAATAAGAGTTTTAGATGGTGGACGAGGGGGGAATTGAACCCCCGACCTCCTGGTTGCGAACCAGGCATTCATACCCCTGAACTACTCGCCCGGCTAAACATCAGACCCAAAGCAGGGATAAAAAGATACTCATGAAATGGAGAGTTATTCTCTCAGAGAGATAGTCTGCTCCTCAGCGCCATCGGCCCTGAAAATCAGTATATCAATACCGTCTCCGCTGACAGCGTCACGTGCGATAGCTGACTTTATGGCCTTCTTAGCCAGCTCGGCTCCGGCAGAACAGTCCATCTCCTTATTATAATCCGCCTCAAGCACGCCTATCGCTATCTGGGCACCCGAGCCCGCCGCAAGGAACTCATCGGGGATCAGGCTCCCGGCCAGATCCAAACTGAAAAGGCTCGGGCCGTCCGCGTCGTAGCCGCCCACCACCGTCTCCATGAGGAGGGGCATCATCCTACGGTTGAAAAGCATGTTACTGATGAGCTTACTGAGGGCCTTCGTCGAAATGGGCCTGTTCTTCTCCAGCCTGAACAGGTTGGCGTATGCGGAAACCTCCCTAACCAGCGCCTGCATGTCGCTCATGAGGCCGGCGAAGGCCAGTCCGACGTTGTCCGTGAGCTTGAATACCTTCTTGCCCCTTGTGCTTGCGACGAGCCTGCCGTAGCTGACCCTTTTCTCGCTTGCGAGTACCACGCCGTCGCTGCAAATTAGCCCGACGGTTGTCGCTCCCTGAATTGCCTGGTAGCCCATGTTCTCACTTCTTAGGGGAATTACGAGACGCGCGATATATACGTTCTGCCGAGTCAAAGGCGGTACAATCGGCTGCTTTTCCTAGGCTTCGCCCACTCGATCTGGTAACCGAAGCTCTCAAGCACCTGTAAAAAGTCCCTCACCCCCATGGTCTTGAAGTAACTCCGGGCCTCGCCCAGAGTCTCAATGGATGAGAGCGCCTCCTTGATCTCATCGTACTTGGCTGGAACCACCAGGACGCCGCCCAGCTTCCTGTACTCATCGCCCTCCTCCTTGATCTCCCTGAGAACCTTGCCGTTGGTTACACCCAGCCTCTCGGCCACCTCGTCAAGGACCACTATCTCACCGTACTTGAGCGTCTTCTTGCGTACCACATGGGGTATCTCGATGATGAACTCCTCCTCAACGGGGTCGGTCTTCAACAGCCTCCCATCGCCCCTTGAATCGATCTCAAAGACGCACGTGGACTTGTACCGGGCCGGGTACTTGATGTCGGCCCTAAGCAGCCAGCCCTCGGTCCCGATGAGCCTTGATAAAACGTCATCTATCTTGGACGCCCTCTGGGCCAGCCTGTTGGTGGACCTGAGCCTGACCACCATCATCGAGCCCCTTGTCGGCTCCTCCTCGCCGAGACTAATGAACTGCCTGACGAGTTGCCCGTCCTCCCCCTTGAACGAGACCTCAATCCTTGTCGAATAGGCAAGGAGCGCCACGGTGTGGGCGTAGTTATAGTAGAATGATAGGTCCTCGGGTGTCGGCGTATTGAATTCAACGAGGTACTGCTCGGCCTCAAGGTCAGAGTAAAGGCTGTCATCAAGCTCCTCGACGGTTACCCCGTTCCGCGACGCCATCTCCCTCATCACCTCCAGCCTGTCATCCTTGCTCACCACGACCCGTTTAGCGGCCTCTCTGAAAACCTGCCTCCGAGCCTCCATCGGGGGAACCACGCTCCTTGACTGGAACACCGAAAGGGAGTCGAGCACCGATGAGACCCCCCTGACGAGCCTGAAATTGTACCCAAGGTACTCGCAATCACCAACAACCTCGTCGAGTGCCCCCCTTTTCTTTTCGACGTGATCCCTGTAAACATCGATAAGGGTGTCCAGGATTCCCTGAGGATCCCTGATGAGGACGGGCTTGATGACGCCCTTTCGCCTGAAGACCCGGATGTGCTCGAAGGGGAGGATCAACCCCGCTTCCTCCTCTCGCTTATGTAGGTCTCGGCGGTTCCAGCGCTCACCAGCTCAAAGAGAACCGCCTGCTTGCCCGGTCCAGGTCTCAGTATCCTGCCCAGCCTCTGTATAAACTGCCTGTTGCTCCCCGAGCCGCTAATGATGACGGCTATGGACGCGTCGGGTACGTCCACTCCCTCGTCCAGGACCCTGCTGGTAAGGACTCTCTTGTACTCTCCCCCGTGGAACATCCTCAGGATCTCGGCCCTTTCCACCCTCGGTGTCCTGTGGGTTATGGCGGGTATCAGCAGCTCCTTGCTGAGCCTGTAGACCAGCTTGTTCTGCCTCGTGAAAATTATGGCCTTCTCCTCCGGGTTTGCCTTGAGAATGCTCTTGAGGTAGGCTACCTTGCTGTCGCTGTTGTAGGCGATGTCCATGGCCTGGGTCCGCGCCGTGATTGCCCGTCTAGCCTCTGGGTCTCTTCCCGTCCTCTTGACGAGGCTCATGTAGTCCCTTGGGCTCCTGATCTTGATGCCCCTGGTCCTCAGGAACCTCCTGTAGGTCTCGTACTGCTTGTCGTACTCGGCCTTCTCGTAGCCCGTCAATGGTAGCCTTACGGTTTTGACCGTGTAGTCTGCCAGGTGCTCGCCTGCCAGGTCATCAACGCCCAGCTGGTAGTTCTTATCCCCCACCAGCTCCTCGATGACATCAAGGTACGCCTCCTCTTTGGGAAGGGTTGCGGTCAACCCGAGCCTGTATGGCGCGAGGTACCTCTGGGCGATCCTGCGATAGGATGGCGCGGTCAGGTGGTGAACCTCGTCGAAGACAATGAACTGGAACAGGTTTCCCAGCTTCCTTGCCCTTAGGGACGCGCTGTCATAGGTCGACACAGTTATCGGCAGAATCTCCGTGTTCCCTCCACCCAAGGCGCCGATCTCGGTGTTAAATGCCTGCTGGAGGACGCTCCTCCACTGCTCAACCAGTACAATGGTCGGGACGAGGATGATGGTTGATGCTTTAAGCCCCTCGATGGCCTTCACGGCGAGGATCGTCTTACCCGCGCCCGTCGGAAGCACAACCACACCCCTCGAACCTCCACGGGTCCAGGAGCTCAGAGCGGACTCCTGATAATCCCTCAGTTTAAACGATGTTGATAGATTACCCACCTCTAGGAACTTGGCGGCCTCGTCCCTGAACGGCTCTCCGCTTTTCTCCAGGTGCTCCACGAGCCTGCGGTACATGTACGCGGGGAAGACCCTCATCGGCTCCAGGTTGTCGAGGTACACTGGATCCCCATCGACGTGTACCTGTCCCCTGCCGTAAGTCAAGACCCGCATACAATTCACCTAGGCGACGTGCCCGATTCCCATTATCTCTATGCGGGCTGGCTTACCTATCTTTCCATCCACGTCCACGGTGCAATCCGTGAAGGTCATGGCCATCTTGATGGCGCTGAGTGTGTGCATGGTCAACTCACTCACAGTGAACCTTGAGACCCCGTCAGCTAGGCTGCATGGGAGTACAAGGTGGTCTCCTGTATGCTTGTCAACGTTTGCACCGGTCTGGATCTGGGCGATCAACGAACTTGCGGCCTCTGAACCGACCTTCTCGGCTGGTTTTCCTCTATCCCCGAGGCTATCAGACCCCATGAAGACACCTGACCCCTCCGTCCAAAGGATTATCACGCTTCCTGGACTCGATGATTTCACGGTTTTCACTGATATATCTGATGAAAGACCCTGCCGGGCTAGTATTCTCTCAGCAGATTTCGCCTGTCTCTCGGCTACATGGCTTGGGAGGCTTCCGCAAATGGAGATGCCTTTGATTTTGTTTATTCCCGGGGGGTCTGGGTGGAATGGACTCAAGGATATTACAGGCCTTGACTTGACTGCCACCTCGCCTCCTCCTTTTGGGTAAAAGCCGTGTCGTCCAATGCTTATGTCAAGATCAGCTCCCATCACCGATGTCGCCGAGTTGACGATGTTTTGGATGAAGGGGATGGGGGGAGACCACTTTACCGCCGTGCCCCCTCTGATGGATAGACTTGCTGGTTTTGGGCTGAACATGAGCAAAGGGGTAAGGCATTGAAGCATCAGTGAGATGCTGCCCGCAGTACCAATATCGAATGAATGTGTTCCACCCCTCAGCCCCTGTGGATGAAACTCGATCTCGATGGAGCCGATCTCGGCCCCCTTCAGTAGTCCGGTGCACAGCCTCGCAGCTGCTTTCAATGTTGCTAGATGTTGTGGTCGGAGGCCTGGGTTTCTCCTCTTCCCCCTTATATTGAAAACACGGATTGGGTTGTTTGTGATGCCTGCGTAGGTGGTCGCAATGCGGAGGAGCTGTCCACCTCCCTCCATTTGGGAGCCGTCTACGCTTATCATAAAACCCTACTCGACGGCGCCGCCGCAGAACCTGATCAGGACCCTCTCGGATAACACCGCGGAATCTTTCAGTTTTTCAAGGGTTATGTTTGGTGCCCCGCAGAGGAGCAGAAGCACGTTACCTGTGGCGCCTGATACCTTGCTGTGATCAGCGTCCCTGTAAGGGTAGATAGCCACGAGGCCCTCGTCGTCCTGGATGACCGCCTCTCCTCCCTTGAGAACCACCGGTTTCTTCATGGCGATACCCAGGAACTCCTCGCCCTCCTCGGCCTCCCTCATGAGAAGACCTCCCTTCAGGAGGTCAGCGTCGAAGCTGGCTATCGGGATCGCTGTTTGAATAGAGATCAGGTTGTACGCGTCAACCCAAGTGTTGATCTTGGGTATAGGTCTCCCGTTCAGGACCCGCCTGATAAGAGCCTCAGCAGCAGGCCTGTTTTTCGTGGGGTCGATGCCCAGTCTCCAGAAGAAATCCCTGTAGGCACGGAAATCGGGGTCATCCCTTAGTTTCTCTATCTCCCAGCGGTTCCTGGTCTCCGTGTAAATCTCTTCCTTGTACGCCTCAAGCTCATCTAACTCACGCTTGACGGAGACACCTTTGAAGTTAACTATCTGGGCGGCTAGACCAGGGAACTTATCCTTCAATGCCCCTGACAACGCAAGGTACTCAAGCATGGTTGTCGTCCTCCTGAGTCAGGGAGTCTGTTTTAGCCAGGTCCCTGATCCGGTTCTCACCGTCGATCTCCTGGACGACCTTATAGACCTGTGATGGCACCAGCTCGCTCCAGTCCCTTCCCTCCAGAATCCTCCTGCGGATGTCGCTTGCCTCGAACTTTCCCCTCTGGAATAGGGCAATGCTACGCACCTCATAACCGGCCTCAATCAGCAGCCTCCTTGTGAGGCTCTGGTTACTGAACACCAGATCAAACCTAGGGGTCTGTGACTCCACCGCGCTGACCCATACCCTGTGGGCAGGCGCGTCCGATATGGGTATGATAATGTACCTGTTCGAGGGAATTTTAGCCTCCTCCAACGCCCCCCGGATCATCTCGATGCGTTCCCCGGCGGTGAATGGGTTGTCCTTCTGGTGGCTCATCTGTGCGCTCCCAACGACGAGTATGAGTTCATCACACTCGGTCAATATTGTCTCAATAGCGTGCTGGTGGCCGTAATGGAACGGCTGGAACCTTCCGACGAATAATGCGCGGGTCAAGTATGTCTCATCCTTTTGTTGAATTGGGTGGACATATGGTTTATGTGTTTTCCCAATGTTCTAAGCAGTTGAACACGTGTTCTAATCACTGGGATTATACTAAGGCAAGCATATTACGGGTATGTGAATCCAGATGGATACAAAAACATCAATGATATTAGCGATAATAGCCATAGGAGCGCTGCCTGCGCTCTCAATATACGCTTGGCAAACAACTAACATCTATAATGAACAAAATGCGGTAGACGCGGCGTTACTTTTTGTAGAGAACAGCCCCACGTATAGCTGGGATGGAGTCGCAGGCTCCATAGAGGTCGTGGAAGCGTACAAGACGAGAAACACTAACGCGGTCTGGGAGGTCGTCGTGGCGTTCACTTCGGCCAACGCAGGATACGGAGATAGATCAGATCAGATGGTTGCCACGGTCATCACGGACCACATCATCACTGTTACGGTTGAAGGTGACAGCGTATCAGCCGCGGTAATCGATGAATCCTGGGATGAACTCGGTGATACAGAGGTAATAATCGATGACACGCCACACGGAGAAGCAGAGGACATGGCCATCGATTTCCTGAAAAACGGGCCGACCTTCAGCTTCGACGGAGTGCCAGGCTCAATCGAGGTGGTTGATGTCATCGCCGCAGAGAGTTACCCGGTCCAGTACTTCATCACACTAGCCTTCGAGTGCAGCCACGCCGGCTACGGAGATAGGGAGGGCGAGATACTTGCCCAAGTAATTTCGACTCACGAGATCAGGATAGCGTTAAGCAACGGCGTCATCGGTAGCGCCATCATCGACAACCAGTGGGACGAACTAATCCAGAGACCTGTGAGCGTTAATTTTGTCATCTCTCCCGACCATGCAAAAGACATCGCGGTGCAGCACGTGAAGACTGAGTACCATGAACTCGAGGACGCGCCAATCCCCCAGGAGTGGACAGTAAGCAACCTAACACCCGAAGGCTTGGTCGGAACAACCACGTTGGAGTTCAGCGGAGCTGGATGGACAGTTAGAATACACTACGCAGTGGTTCTAGAACCAGTCTACAACATCCTAGTGGAATACGATAACGACGCAGGCTTCACTTGGGAAGGACAGATAGACTCCGAGGGAAACCTACTCGAGCCTTAACAGGCCCAAATTTATTTTTAGAGACTCAGGTATCCCTGACTCGCACGGCACGCCCGTCTGACAGAACCCGCAGCCGTAGCCGTTGAACCCGTAGTGCCTCGGGACATACTGGCGGGTCATGGTGACGTACTTGCTGCAAAGCTCCTTGTTGTGACCCTCAGAGGTTATGGCTCCGATGGGGCATCTCTCTATGCATTCACCGCATGTGCCGTCCATGAGGAACAGGCAGTACTGGTTGTGGTGCTTAAACATCCTGGGTGTCGGCTCAATGACCGCGTCAACGATGATGCTTCCGGTTCTCATGGCCTTTCCCTTGGGCGTGATTAGGGCATCGCTGAGCCCGAATGTGCCCAGCCCTGCGGCGTACGCCGCGTGTCTCTCTGACCAGGTCGAGGCGAAGCTATACTTTTCGGACCTTGCCCCCTTCCACAGAGGGCTGATCATGGGCCCAACCGCCTCGTATCCCTTCTCCTTTAGCTTGGCGACCAGGTGTTCCCTCAGCTTGACGTTGATCTGCTCTCCTAGGACCCTTGACCTTGCCCACCTTTCGCTTGGGAAATGCGTCTCCTTCCTGTGGTCACTCTTTGTTGCATCAGTCTGGGGGAGTATCCAGCTGACCACCGTCAGGTCCTCGCGCCTGTACTCCTTACCGTGGGCGTCCTTCATGAACTCGTCAGGCATGACGTAAAAGTCTCCGATGTCCTGTTTGTAGAAATCGTAGAGCTCGTCCGCCCCACTGCTGAACCCTACAAGGGGAGCGGCCCAGGCCGGCTCGTCGTCCCACTTGCCCATAGTGTTTTCAGGGCCAGCGATGAACTCCTCGATGAGCCCCCTGATCCACTGGCCTAGGTTATCGTTACCCATTATACCTCAGAACCGCAACCGCTTTATTTAAAGCAGGTCTCATGTGATTAAACAGCTTTCAGGTGAACAAACTGTGGCGGATCTAGAATTCCTGTTCCTATCATGGGACGACGTGCAGAGGTTGAGCGAGAAGGTATCAGACCTCATCATGGACTCAGGGTATAAACCCGACCTTATAATCGCCATCAGCAGGGGGGGATTCGACCCCGCGAGGATCATGAGCGACCAGTTGAATATCAGGAAGCTTGCGAGCCTCCAGATCATCTACTATACAGGTCTGAACACACGGAAGGAAGAGCCGGAGGTGCTCTTCCCGTTGAACGCCCAGATCGAGGGCCTCAAGGTCCTGGTCGTCGACGATGTTAGCGACTCCGGTAACAGCCTGATAGTGGTCAAGAAGTACGTCGAGGAGAAAGGAGCGTCCGAGGTCAAGCTTGCCACCCTCCACCACAAGCCCTGGAGCAAATTCATGCCAGATTTCTACGCCGAAGAGGTTGACAAGTGGATCATTTACCCATGGGAGCCCAGGGAATCGGTTATCGAGCTAACTCAGATGCTATCAGCAGCCGGGATGGACAAAAGCATGATTCCCGAAAAGCTCAGAGAGATTGGGTTCAGCGATCAGCAGATCAAGAGATACCTAGAGATCTGAGAAGAGGTAAAGACCATTTTCTTCAGCCGTTCCAAGCGGTGTGGGATGATCTCCTTGTGGATTAGAATCTTTTCTGCCTCTACTATGGCGATATCAAGGCTTAGTCCCTCGTGATCGAAGGCATAGGCTACTTTCGTACTAGGCGTTCCGAGAAACTAGTTGTATTATGTGGGTACTCTTTGGAGCTACTGGAGCTCCTGTAGGGCCTCTGCGGCCTCCACTTGGGCCGCCGCCATCAGATCCGACTTAACGACGGTCGTGATGTAACCTGCGATTTTGTTCCTGAGTCGCTTGCTCACATCGAGCCCAATCTCCCTGAGGAACTGCTTATTGGGCTCAAACTCGGGCTTGAAGCTGTACTCGTACTTTTCGATTAGCGCTAAGCTGATTCTCTTGATCATTTCTGTACGTACTTTTCCCAAATTCACGCACCGTTTTGTACACGTTAGCATCTATGCAGTACTTTTAAACGTTTAGGCTCACGTGTCTGGGTCAGCCGTATCCGGTCCAGCATGCTTGTTGTGTTATCTGATACTAGAAAGCCCCTCAGCTCCAGGTCGTAGGCTCCATCTGTGAGTGCAAAACGTAGTGTCTCGTCGGCCCAATCATCTTTCTTGAGCGCGAGCATAGATGAGTATTGATAGAGTGATCAATTGGTCTCCCTGATGTTTTCTTCGGATATGCAAGAAATCCATCAAAGCAGATTTGATA